>JAAYRM010000052.1 GCA_012518745.1 Tissierellia bacterium | reverse complement strand
ATTACCCCCGCTAATATAAGGGTGACCATCAATATCAGTCCAACCTTGGTCCTTATTAATTTTAATAGAAAACCTATATATGGTATGACGAATATTACCTTGCCTATTAATTTGCTGGAATCTAGGGGCATGGGATCATCCGTCTTATTTGCATCTCCCTTGGTGATGAAGGTGGACCCTTCCCCTTCAATCTCAGTGACCCTATGGGTTACTACCGAATCCTCCGAGCCCTTGTAGGTAATAATGTCATCTACCGATATCTCATCAGCTTCCATCTCCCTCACTATGATCAAAGCTCCAAGTTTTAAGGTGGGGCTCATGCTACCACTATCTACTATGTATAATCTATGCCCTAAAATAGAAGGCTCCTGCCCCATCATCATAGTCCTCACCGTTATCAATATCAGGGATATTATAATTATCATGGATAGGATAAAGAGTAGATTTTCCAGGATTTTTAATCCCCTGACCTTACCCGCTTTTGATGATGATTTTTTTCCATCAATCATAGTAACCCCCCGTATTTCTTCATAGCCCATATAATGATTGGCTGATTTATTTAGAATTTGTGGCCATCGTAAACTTATTAATCCTATCAACGCTATCGCTAAACCATCCATAATTAACCCGTTTATTGATTATGGTCATGGATTGTTCTTGATTCTCCTCACTAATTGTTATTGTTTCAGCAGGTGTTTTTTGAAAATTCATGGGTACTAACTCTTTAATAGTGTAGGTTCCATATTCTAGGTCGGTTATTGTTGCTGATTTCCCATGTTTTAGAGATACGGTGTAAACCTTGCCCTCTAACTTATCTGCCCCGCGTATGAATATATGGAATTCTTTTTCCTTATCTTGTGGCCTACAATTAGCTACATCTTTAGTTATTGTCAATTCGCCCCTCTGTACTTTCCCATAGATAAAGGTGATAGAGACGGTTTTTTTGTCTACCAGGGTGCCTGATAGCATGTTATCCATTAAATTCCCCAAGGGTACCTTTTCGATCTCGCTATGGTCTCCAGTCTTCCTTTCTATATCTACTAGTTCGTAATCCTTCTTGTTGACTGGGCTTACACTATAGCTAACACCTTTTTCTATAAATTTTGACTGTTTGTGATCAAATATTAATTCGTCACCATATCGATGATATACCAGAACAGAATTTTGAATTTCCACATTATCCTCGCCATCCTTTGGGATAATATCGTGACCCCCGCCTCCTACTTCAACTCCTAATGAAAATGGCGAGATCAAATCTACATTTCCTAGATTAACCACATTCCACCGCGGTTTTTCTTTATTGATATAGGTGCTTACATAATAATTCTGAGACGTCTCCATTTTGGAATCAGTTATACATAAGGGGTCCTCTTTTTCATTAGCTCTGTGGAAACTTGATGGATTATTATTTATTATCGGGTTATTGCCATATTTAACTGATTGTAATGGTTTGTTATGCATGGAGCCAATAGCTAGATATAAATCCCCCTCATATAACCATGCAAAAATAGCTTTAGTATGATTGTTTGTAGAATCATCTATCATCTCCAATTCGAATAGCTCCGAATCCCTGTAATATGGATTCTGCAATCCATTTGCCGCCATTGCCGCAACCTCATCCTCTACCTCGCTAATAGCTGCCGGAGTGGATTGTTTTTCTGCCTTGTCCATTATTTCCACTTCTGGATCTCTCATATAATGGACTTCAATGATATTATTCTCCTCGCCCACTTCAAAGGGTAGAGCCGTAGATTTTTTCTCATCTAGGATGTATCCTTCTGGCATATTGTCATGCTCCACCTTCTCTATCCTCGGATTATCCTTTGAAACCTCCCCATCCTTCTGCCACTTAGGTTGCTCGATCCCATCCTTGAAATATTTAACTATATAGCTAAGCTCTTCATATTCTACTCCCATAACTTCTATGGATTCCTCTGCGTTTTCTAATTCAATAGATTCTCCGTTGCTACTAAAGGAATGGAATCCTACCCCCATTACCAATATCAATACCAATAATGCAGACAATATATTTCGGACATACTGTTTCATCGATTTACCACCCCCATGTTTCAATACTATTCATATCCAGTTCTTATATTCCTAAATATTGGATTTCCATATAATTCTTATATTGATTACTATGTACCTTTTTATTGAAATATATTCATATTATGTAAGTAAAAAAACCACGGATGTCCAAAACATGGCATTTCGTGGTTAAAATAAGGCAAATAAAAAACCCGGTAAGTTTACCGGGTTTTTTATTTATTATTATTATTATTCTTTTTCAGCTTTTGCTTCCTCTATAATTTGCTCCGATATTTCGGATGGAACCTCCTCATACCTAATGAATTCCATCGTGAAGCTTCCCCTTGCCTGGGTCATACTCCTTAGATCTATCGGATATTCAAACAACTCCGCTTGGGGTGCCTCCGCTATGATCAGCTGGGAACCATCCTCCTGGGGTTCCATTCCCAAGATCCTACCCCTACGCTTATTCATATCCCCCATTACATCCCCCATATAATCCTCTGGAACGAGCACTTCCACCTTCATTATGGGTTCCAATAATATGGGATTGGCCTCCTGTATTCCCTTCCTGAATGCTATGGATGCTGCAATTTTAAAGGCCATCTCATTGGAATCTACCGGGTGATATGATCCATCAAACAATGTGGCCTTCACATTGACCACGGGATATCCAGCCAGGACTCCCTTTTCTATGGATTCCAATAATCCCTTTTCAACTGCCGGGAAGAAGTTTCTCGGAACTGCCCCGCCGAATACCTCCTCATCGAATTCAAAATCCTCATCAGTGGATTCAAACCTGATATGCACATCTCCGTATTGGCCGGCTCCACCGGATTGCTTCCTATGTCTACCCTGCACGCTGGATGTACCCTTTATAGTCTCCCTATAGGCAACCTTCGGGTTGGTCAGGTCCACCTCTACCTCAAATGTATTCTTTAACTTATCCGTTATAA
Source organism: Tissierellia bacterium (assembly GCA_012518745.1). Taxonomy (GTDB): domain Bacteria; phylum Bacillota; class Clostridia; order Tissierellales; family Tepidimicrobiaceae; genus DUNJ01. The sequence continues at coordinate 4,559 of JAAYRM010000052.1, read as the reverse complement.
CCGATAGCTGTACATTCCCCTGGCCACCGATTAGCAATTGTTTGGTCTCTGAGTTCCTTTCAACTATGAAGGTAGGATCCTCCTCGGTAAGCCTATTTAAGGATACCCCTATCTTCTCCTCGTCTCCCTTAGTCCTTGGTTCCACTGCCAAGAATAGCGTTGGCTGTGGGTACTCTATCCTATCATATAGGGTTGGATCGGATTTATCGCATAGGGTATCCCCAGTTTCCGTTACCTGTAATTTAGATGTTGCTCCGATATCCCCAGCTACCAATTCCGGTACCTCAATCTGCTTCTTACCCCTGAGTACGAATAGGCCTCCTAGCTTCTCGTTATCATCCTTGCTCATATTATAGATATCGCTATCCTTTGTGATCTTGCCCGACATAACCCTGAATAGGGATAGTTTCCCCACAAATGGATCCACTATGGTCTTAAATATTAGAGCTGAGAAGGGTTCATCTACAGCTACCTTTCTCTCTACCTCTTCTTCGCCTTTATAGCCTATATTTACACCTGCCGGTTCCCGTACATAGTCCCGCACAGTTCCTAGTAATAGATCTACGCCTGCGGACTGCTCCGCTGAACCCACCATCAATGGCACTAGATCTCCTTCTTGAACTGCGGATTTTAGACCCTGCCTAATTTCCTCGGGTGAAAATTCTTCCCCTTCAAAATACTTTTCTAGTAGCTCCTCATTGGATTCGGCTACCTTTTCCATCAATAGCTCGTTGATTGAATCGACTTCGCCCTGAAGTTCTGCTGGTATATCCACTTCCTTGGCATCCTTGCCATCATATTCAAATGCAACCCCGCTGAGCACATCTACTATACCTTTAAAACTCTCACCTTCACCTATTGGTAATGTGAAGGGTACAACCCTATCTCCACAATAATCCTTAATTGCATCTAAAACCTTTATAAAACTAACGTTTTCCTTATCCATCTTGTTTAAAAATATTATCTTTGGGGTACTATTTTCCTCCGTATATTGCCATGCCTTTTCAGTGCCAACCTCAATTCCAGATGAAGCATCTATTAATAGTATGGCGGCCTCGCTAACCCTTAGCGCACCGTACATCTCCCCCGCGAAATCGAAGTATCCGGGAGTATCTAGAAAATTATATTTGATGCCATCAAATTCCACGGGAACCGTTGCTGTTCCTATGGAAACCTTTCTAGCTATCTCCTCTTTATCAAAATCCGATACGGTCGTTCCATCATCTACCTTGCCCTGCCTCTTGGTCGCTCCTGTTACAAATAATACAGCTTCCGTTAAAGTTGTCTTTCCACTACCGCTATGCCCTATTAGAGATAGATTCCTAATCTTATCCGTTTGATATACCTTCATTGACATATAGCCCCCTTAACCAGCATTTTTATTATTATATTTAGAGATTTTAGGTTTATAAAATCTTGCTAATCTGAGCTTATATTTCCGATATCTATAGATTGTTTATAGATGTCCTTATAGATTATATCATGAAACAAACCTTTATCATAGCATTTTTTATTGTAATATAGTAAGAGATGGGATGATATCCGATATCACCCCATCCCCTATTATTCTACCTTTTCTAATCCAATTCCAGTCATGTGCCCATTTAAATCCTGTTCTTCAAGCGAATCATCATCGATCCTCTTGATGGATAGGGCTAGGGTCTCCTCCTTTATGAAATCCTCATATATTCCGATGGCCTTTGCTATCTCCTCACTGCCATCGTAACGAATATCTATATTATCTAGAACTTCATATCCATTATTCTTCCTCATCTGCTGCACCTTTGATATGAATTCCCTTGCATAGCCCTCGTTGAGCAAGTCCTCCGTAAGGGTGGTATTGAGGATTATAAATAGGTTGTTCCCCTTGGTAACATTATATCCTTCCCTAGAGGCTATGGTTATCTCAACATAATCCTTCGTGATCTCTACATCTTCACCATCTAGATCCAATGTCAAACTATCGCCCGCTTCCAAGGTCTCCACGGCTTCACGGGAATCTATTTCATTAAGCACCCTTGCTAAGGTATTGACCTTCGGCCCTAGGTTAGGACCAGCCACCTCAAAATTCGGCTTCAGTGAATAGTTCATAAATTGGGTTAGATCGTCTTCAAATGCTACCTCCTTGACGTTTAGCTCTTCCTTTATAAGGGGTATTAATTCTTCAACCTTTTCCTCATATTTGCCATCCAACAATACCTCACCTATCGGTTGTCGCACCTTTATCCTTACAGCCTCCCTTGATGCCCTACCCAGCCTTACAAATTCCCTTACCAGATCCATCTTCTCTTCCAGTTCCAAATCTATTAGTTCTTCATCATGCTCAGGATAATAATCCAGATGCACGGATTTACCATCGGTCAGATTTCTATACAATTCCTCCGATATAAAGGGTACGAATGGAGCGATCATCTTGCTTATCCCTACGAGTATTTCATAGGTCGTATGATATACTGCCCTCTTATCATCATCCAATTCAGTAGCCCAGAATCGTCTTCTAGAACGCCTAATATACCAGTTGGAGAGGTCTTCTATAACGAAATCCTGAATAGCCCTCACAACCCTAGTCAATTGGAATTCATCCATATCCTGTCTTGCCTGCTTCACAAGACTATTATATTTGGATAGAATCCATCTATCTATCTCCTCTTTCTCCTCATGCTTTACCTCAAATTCCCTTGGATCTATATCATCCATATTGGCATATAGCGAGAAGAAATTATAGACATTCCTTATACTTCTGAAGAACTTGGTCTCTACCTCCCTCAATCCATCCTCATCAAACCTAGTTGGAGACCATGGTGGTGATACATGGATTAGATACCATCTCAATACATCAGCACCATATCTATCGAAGAGTCCAAACGGCTCTACCGTATTACCCACGGATTTGGACATCTTCTTTCCATCCTTATCCAATATCAAATCATTTACCAGAACGCTCTTATAGGGAGATTCCCCCATAACGAAGGTAGATATGGCAATCAATGAATAGAACCATCCTCTAGTCTGGTCTATCCCCTCACATATATAATCTGCCGGAAATAGCTTATCAAAATTTTCCTTGTTCTCGAAGGGATAATGATGCTGTGCAAATGGCATTGCACCACTATCGAACCATACATCCACTACATCCTCTTCCCTGGCCATTGTGCCATCACATTCTTCACATTTCAAATGGATATCATCCACATAGGGCCTATGCAGTTCAATCGATTCATCGATATCCTCTATGGACCTTTCTACCAATTCCTCTATTGAACCTATGCTGGTGATATGGTTACAATCCTTACATCTCCAGAGCGGCAGAGGTGTTCCCCAATACCTAGATCTAGATATTGCCCAATCATTCAGGTTCTCCAGCCAGTTTCCAAACCTCTTCTCTCCAACGAAATCCGGGTACCAGGCCACGCCATTATTATTCTCTATCAATTGATCCTTCAATTTGGTCATCTCTATATACCAGCTGGGTTTTGCATAATATAGAAGGGGTGTATGACATCTCCAGCAATGGGGATAATTATGCTCCATCTTCTCCTTCTTGTAGAGCTTGTTGTTTTCCCTTAGCCATTGGATTATCTCCGGATCTGCATCTATTACGAACTTATCCTTCCATGGGGTCTCGGTAAACCTTCCCTCGTCATCCACCGGTTGTAATACTGGCAGATTATACTTTACGCCCGTATTATAGTCATCCTCCCCAAAGGCAGGTGCTGTATGCACTATACCCGTACCATCTTCCGTGGTCACATAATCCCCTAAGGTTACATAGAAAGCCTTCTGCTTCCTACCTATCTCTACAAATGGGAGGAGCTGTTCATATTCTATATACTCCAGATCCTCGCCTTTCATTTCCTCCAATACCTCATAGTCATCCCCCAAGACCCTATCAGCTAAAACCTTGGCTACATAGTAGATCTCGTCATCCTGCCTAACCTTTATATATACCTCTTCCGGGTTGACGGTTACACATACGTTACTGGCTAATGTCCAAGGGGTGGTGGTCCAGGCAAGGAAGTATTCATCCCTATCCTTTAGCTTAAACTTTATCGTAACGGTTTCGGTTTCTATCTCCTCATATCCCTGTGCTACCTCATGGGAAGCTAACCCAGTCCCACAACGAGAGCAATAGGGTAGGATCTTATGCCCCTCATATATAAAATCTTCCTTGAAAAACTTATCGAGAATCCACCATACGGATTCTATATAATCATTTTCCAAGGTGACATAAGGATCATCCATATCTATTTCGTAGGCCATCCTATCCGTCATCTCTCTCCAAAGCTTTTCATACCTGAATACGGACTCCTTGCATTTTTCGTTAAACTTTCCAATGCCATATTCCTCTATCTCATGCTTATTCTTCAGATCTAATTCCTTTTCCACCTCTATCTCTACAGGTAGGCCATGGGTATCCCAGCCCGCTTTCCTCTTAACCTGGTAACCCTCCATGGTCTTATATCTACATACCAAATCCTTCAATGTCCTGGACATAACATGATGTATGCCCGGCTTACCATTGGCCGTTGGAGGCCCTTCATAGAATACAAATGGTTTAT
>JAAYRM010000051.1 GCA_012518745.1 Tissierellia bacterium | reverse complement strand
TTCCATGAAGCTAGAATTATAATAAGGGAGTATAATTTGACCTAAGGGGGGATATTTTGCGAATATCGATGAATGTTATGGATGATAGCTTGGTGGTGGCATTAGAAGGGGAGTTGGACCACCATACATCGGAAGATGCACGGAAGGATATAGATAGACAATATTATAATAACAATCTATTGAATATAATATTGGATTTAAGGAATCTAAGCTTTATGGATAGCTCGGGTATCGGGTTGATAATGGGAAGGTATAAAAATTGTAAGGATGAGGGAGGAAGAGTATCGATAGTCAGCACCAATTCAAATGTAAACAGGATATTGAAGATGTCCGGATTGCTAAAATTAGTAGATATATATTCAAATGTAGATGAAGCTATAAGGGGGTAGGAGGGGTGAGAATGGAAAAGAACTATATGAAGGTGGAGTTCCTCAGCAAGTCGAATAATGAATCCTTTGCTAGGGTTGTGGTGGCAGCTTTTGCTTCCCAATTGGATCCAACCCTAGAGGAGTTATCGGATATAAAGACGGCTGTATCCGAGGCGGTTACCAATGCCATTATCCATGGTTATGAATATGGGGAAGGTATGGTTATAGCAGAGGCCACGATAGAAAACGACAGTATCGAAATAATTATTCAAGATAATGGGAAAGGTATTGATGATATAGATAGGGCTATGGAGCCTTTCTATACATCTAAACCGGATATGGAGAGATCCGGGATGGGCTTTACGGTTATGGAGACCTTTATGGATGAGCTGACGGTGGAGAGTAAACTGGGACAAGGAACTAGGGTGAGAATGGTAAGGAAATTCAAAAGTCTCTCCAGCGAGGAGTAGATATTATGGATAAGGGGAATGATAATAGGCATTTATTGTCTCATGAGGAGACCATGAGGTTGATTGCAAGGGCCCAGGGGGGCGAAAGGGAAGCTAAGGATAGGTTGGTAAGGCATAATATTGGATTGATAAGGAGCGTGCTGAGGGGGTTCAGCAATAGGGGCTATGATGTAGATGATCTATTTCAGATAGGCAGCATTGGGCTTTTAAAGGCCATAGATAAATTTGATCCATCCTATAAGGTGAGGTTCTCCACCTATGCGGTCCCAATGATTGCGGGGGAGATAAAGAGGTTTTTAAGGGATGATGGATTGATCAAGGTCAGCAGGTCCCTGAAGCAGACCGCCAATAGGGTGAAAACCGCCCAGGAGATGATGGTTAAAAACCTGGGAAGGGAACCGACTATCCAAGAGCTTTCAGAGGAATTACATATAGATAAGGAGGAGATAGTGATGGCCTTGGAGTCCTCCTATCATCCAAATTACCTACATGAGGTTATATATCAAAATGATGGTAATCCGCTATATCTAATCGATAGGATTGGTGTGGATGAGGATCAGGAGAGGGAGATGGTGGATAGCATCCTATTAAAGGAGCTGATATCGACTCTGAAGGACAGGGATCGCCAGGTTATAGTGCTGAGGTATTTTAAGGATAAAACCCAGGTAGAGGTTGCAAGGCTATTGGGTATATCCCAGGTTCAAGTATCTAGGATAGAGAAAAAAATAATTGGCGAAATGAAGGATATGTTGGCTAGGGCATAGATTTATGCCCTATTTTTTTGTATTAAAATCTACTATTAGAGAATAATAAGGGTAGATTGGAGTGAAATATATGATTAGGAGATGGATTGGAAAAAGGACTATATTTCTTTTAATAATAGCCATTTTGATAATGAGCTGCCTTATATGGTATGGGGAATTGAGCACGGATAAAGAAGCACCCAAGAGGGCAAAGTTGGTCTATAGAACCTTTATGGAGGGTGAGGAGCATCAATAAGGAGCAGGTATATATAAATTTGGATACTAAAAAAGCAGTGGATTTAAATACCCATGTATATGTTAAGGATGTGGGGGAAGTATATTGCAATGATGATAATATTAAGAAAAAAGTTGAAGGGATCCGGGTCTATAATGGGCAGGATAAGGAGATGTATGATTATATCTCTGGAACCGATATTACCACCAGAGTATTGGAAAAGGTAGTTAATATAGATATCACCATAATAGGTGGGCCCGATGTACTCATAGAGGTGAAAGGGCAGGAGGATCGGAATCAGATATTCCATATGTTGAAGATATTGCTGGTTATGTTGGTACTCTTCTTTGGAACTGGAATCGCCATAGTCAATTTTCATGAGGATGTGGATATGAAAAGCACCATGCAGAAGATGTATTATACCATAACTGGAAAGAAGCATAAGGATCCATTGATACTTACCATCCCGTTATCCTTGGGTATTGGGTTGGGGATGTTCTCCTTCTTTAGTAGGATATTCAGCTTTAGCAAACGAAGGGGGCAGGAACCAGGCCCTATGGAATTGGAGTTATATGTTTATGATAAGGATCTGGAGGAAAGTATATTGCATGAATTAAAAAGTGACAAGAAGATGGAATAGTTGGTGATGAACATGATGAAGCTTTTCTTTATGGGTTTTTTAGGATTAGCCGGGGGGATTACCGTCGGTAGTGCTATTGCAGCATTTTTAACATTATTAAGCCTAATACCACGGATAACCCAGATAACCGAAACCAATGAGCATATAAAGATATTTGAATATGTAATGATACTAGGTGCTACTATATTTAGTTTTATCTATTTTTCCGATCTCAGACTCAATATGAGCAAGTATATATGCATTCCAGTGGGTTTGATAATGGGGACATTTCTGGGTCTATTTACCTCGGCATTGGCAGAGGTGTTGAATGTAATACCCGTATTTGTGAAAAAGTTTAAGGCTAAGCACGACCTACAATTCATTATCATAGCATTGATATTTGGTAAGCTAGCAGGTGCATTATACTATTGGCTGGGAATTGTTAAGGTGAAAAATCTATTTTAGAGGTGAATCGGAAATGGAAAATATGAGCAACAAGGAGTACCAGAAATATATAGAGGAAAGGACACCTAAACCCACCTATGTAAAGAATATGGTTTTAGCATTTATAGTAGGAGGGCTTATATGCGTACTAGGACAGATTATATTAAATATGTTATCGAAACATGGATTGGATAAGGAACAGGCCGCATCGGGGACCTCTATTTTAATGGTATTTACAGGATCGTTCCTGACGGGAATCGGAGTATACGATTGGATAGGCAAGGTAGGCGGGGCGGGTGCTGCCATCCCCATCACCGGTTTTGCCAATTCCATAGTATCACCGGCTATGGAATTTAAAAAGGAGGGCTTCATATTTGGGGTGGCCTCCAAGATGTTCAATATCGCAGGGCCCGTATTGGTCTACGGGGTCGGTAGCTCGGTCGTAATAGGGATGTTATATATAATACTTACCGGGGGTGGGTAGAAGATATGGCATTGAAGAGAGTTGGGGCACAGACTGTTAAATTATCCAACCCACCTTCTATGATTAGCGCAGCGTCAATCGTTGGGCCAAAGGAGGGGGATGGCCCATTAAAGGATTATTATGATCTCATCCTGGAGGATGATCTATGGGGGGAGGAATCTTTTGAAAAGGCGGAGACCAAGATTCAAGAGGAAACCATAAAATTAGCTATCCAGAATGCAGACCTATCCCCAAATCAGATAGAATATCTATTTTCAGGGGATCTGCTAAACCAGATAACATCCTCAGGATATGCGGCTAGACAACTGGCGATACCTTATTTCGGTCTCTATGGAGCCTGCTCTACCATGGTAAAGGCGTTGAGCCTAGGGGCAATGGTAATAGATGGGGGATTCGCTGATAGGGTGGTATGCGCTACATCAAGCCATTTCAGCAGTGCCGAGAGGCAGTTCAGGTTTCCATTGGAATATGGTGCACAGAGGCCTTTTACTTCGCAATGGACCGTTACCGGGGCCGGCGCTACGGTGCTATCATCTACGGGGAATGGACCGTATATAACCTATATTACTACGGGAAGGATCCAGGATTATGGGATAACGGATGCGAATAATATGGGTGCGGCAATGGCCCCCGCCGCCGTGGATACCATAGCAAGACATTTTAAGGATACCGGATATAATCCCGAGGACTATGATCTGATTATAACCGGAGATTTGGCCTCAATAGGGAAGAATATACTATTGGATCTGATAAGGAAGGAAGGCTATGATCTATCCAATAACTATACGGATTGTGGGGTCAAGATATTCGATAATATTAGGCAGGATACCCATGCCGGGGCAAGTGGATGTGGATGTGCCGCGGCAGTCCTAAACTCATATATATATGAGGAACTGCTCAAAGGCAACCTGAATAGGGTGCTATTGGTGGCCACGGGCGCATTGCATTCACCTACCTCCATCCTACAGAGCGAATCCATACCGGGGATAGCCCATGGCATTACGATAGACAATATGGTGTTATAAGGAGGTATGTGATGGAATATTTCAAGGCATTTGTAATAGGAGGATTATTATGTGTTATAGGCCAGATAATCCTAGATATCACCAAATTGACCCCTGCACATATACTGCTGATATTCCTGATCTCGGGGTCCGTGCTAGGGGCCATAGGATTATATGAGCCGTTGATAAAATTCGGGGGTGCGGGTGCAAGCATTCCTATCTCCGGATTCGGGCATGCCCTGAGCAAGGGAGCCATAGAGGGTGCGAAATCGAATGGGGTCATCGGTGCATTCATGGGTGGGCTTAAGGATACGGCTG
>JAAYRM010000050.1 GCA_012518745.1 Tissierellia bacterium | reverse complement strand
GGTGAAAAGATGTTGGATTGCGTAACCGATTACCTAGTAGAACTGATAGAGGAATTGGAAAAGAGCGATTGGAATTACGATTACAGAAAGAAATAAACGGCAATAGGGTGTTTGGCATTTTAGAACTATAGAGGAAGATGGAATAAAGGGGCGGCTCCTTTGGGCAGATAGAGCTTGAAAGGATGGCTGCCCTTTTATTATAGTAGAGGAGGATTATATGATATTTATAAAAAATGGACATATTCTGACCATGGAGGAAGAAATCTTTGAAAAAGGTTCTATCCTGATAGAAGATGGAAAGATATCAGAGGTGGGAAAGGATTTGGTTGCGCCATTGGATGCCAGGGTTATCGATGTAGATGGAAGGATGGTTCTGCCCGGATTCATAGATGCCCATTCCCATATAGGCATGTGGGAGGAGGGGATGGGCTTTGAAGGTAGCGACGGCAATGAGATGCTAGATCCCATAACCCCCCATCTAAGAGCTATAGATGCCATCAATCCGATGGATCAGGCCTTTGAGGAGGCCTATATGGGAGGGGTGACCACCGCCATAACCGGTCCAGGTTCCGCCAATGTAATAGGTGGAATGTTTGTGGCCTTAAAAACCTATGGCAGAAGGGTGGACGATATGATAATTCGAAATCCCATCGCCATGAAGATAGCCCTAGGCGAAAATCCAAAGCGGGTATATAAGGATCAGAAAAAATCCCCCATGACGAGGATGGCCACGGCTGCCATGCTGAGGGAGACGTTATTTAGGGCAAGGACATATATGGAGAAGAAAGAACAGGCACAGGAAGATATCAGCAAGATGCCCGAGTACGATATGAGGATGGAGGCATTATCCATGGTGCTGAAAAGGGAAATACCACTGAAGGCACATGCGCATAGAGCGGATGATATATTTACTGCCCTTCGAATAGCCAAGGAATTCGATCTAGATATAACCTTGGATCACTGTACCGAGGGCCATATTATAGCGGATTATCTAGCTGAAGAGGGCAGGGATGCCATAGTGGGGCCAACCCTAGCCAACAGATCGAAAATAGAATTGAGAAATCTAACCTTCGATACCCCTAAGATACTCCACGAAGCTGGAGTAAGGATAGCGATAACTACGGATTCTCCAGTGGTGCCATTGCATTATCTACCGCTTTGCGCTGGGCTAGCACATAGGTCCGGATTGGATGAGATGGAGGCGTTGAAGGCCATAACCATAAACCCTGCAAGGATAATGGGAATAGATGAAAGGGTCGGAAGCATCAGCAGGGGCAAGGATGCGGATATAGTGGTATTCAATGGAAATCCAATTAGGGACATAGATTGCACAACCCATATCACCATGATAGATGGGAAAATTGTCTATGAACATATGTAAACCTAAATGAAAAACTCCCCTCCTGTAGATGATCTAGTTACCTATATCTGCCTGGAGGGGAGTATATTCATATTCAATTATTCAAATACATACCGTGGATTATTCAATCCCTTATCTATAGAAGGCATGTCCACCAATTTTTGTTACGAAGGTCTTATTATTTACTATCCAGCTACCCGCTGCCTTGCTGGGATTGAAGAAATATGTGCAATCACCAACAGGACGTGCACCTTCTAATGCCTCCGTTGCAGCATTTATGCTAGCTTGGGAGGGGTTGTTATAGATGGTTCCATCTGCAACAGGACTAAATTGGGGAATACTTCCATAGTATTCAAAGACTACACCATAGATACTATTTGGAAAATCCTTGGAATTCACCCTGTTCAAAATCACATTCCCAACAGCTACCTTACCATTATATGGCTCTCCCCCTGCTTCAGCCTCGATGATTCGAGCTAGCCAAAAGACATGATCCTGGGTATAGTTGCCAGTGCTTGTCCCACCTGAAGAATTACCATATAGGGTCCCTTGGGTTTGGGGACCTGCAATACCATCAATCCTTATGCCATGATCTATCTGAAACCTTATAACGGCCTGCTCCGTTATCTTCCCATAGATCCCATCTACGGCATAGTTATAGTATCCCCTTTGATTGAGTGCACCCTGTAGCCTGGAAACGTCCGCACCCCTGTGGCCGAACTGCAATGTTCTAGATTGGCCATTCGCTGATACCGGTGTAGTTATGATCGTAAGCATCAGCATAAACACTAGAACATATATAAATCTTCTCATTGAATATACACTCCCTCTAAATTTTTCACAGATCTACTCTGTGTTTAGACCTAACCCCTAGATCATATGATTATAGATTAGGTCTTTGTTTACAATAGGGAATAGTATACAGGAATACATGCATTATGTAAACCCAATATGGACAAGTACTAGAAAGTACATATACAGTTGGTAACTGG
>JAAYRM010000049.1 GCA_012518745.1 Tissierellia bacterium | reverse complement strand
TTCCGACATGGGTACGGGTGATAGCATTCGTTCATCGTCGTGTTCAATAGGTGCATTTTCCTGAGTCATGTAATCTTCCTCCCTTTAATATATTTATATTCGGACAATGAAAGTCTAAACTGTCCGTAAATATACAATGTTCCGAAAACTTCAGCTAGGGCAAGCGATATACAGGTAATGGCTCCCTATTTACCCGCATATCAGGCTATATCCGTGTTAATATTTGAAAATCGTAGCCTTTTCCTCTCCGCTTGCTAACTTCCTAATAATATTTTCCTTTTTGCCATTAGCTACCATCATATTAATTCCATAGCTTGTCACCAATTTAGCGGCCTTCAGCTTGGTGTGAATACCCCCGGTTCCAAAGGAACTGGATTCACCTATGGATATATTCTTCTCTAGCTCATAAACATCGTCCACCACTTCAATTAGCTTTGCATCCTGATGTTCCACTGGACTCTTATCATATATCCCATCTATATCGCTGAGTATTAGTAGCAGATCCGCATTCCATAATACGGTGGTCTGACCCGCCAACATATCGTTATCTCCAATCTTTATCTCCTCAACACAGACGGTGTCGTTTTCGTTGACTATAGGTATTACCTGCTCATCTAATAATGTAAACAAGGTATTCCTTATATTCAATGTTCTGCTATCGTTGTTGAAATCCTCCCTGGTCAATAATATCTGTGCTACATGCATTCCATGCTTGCCAAATATTATCCTATAGGAATCCATCAATTCCACCTGACCGATTGCGCATAGGGCTTGCTTATAGTTTACATCTTCCTTCCTAGACCATCGTCCCAATGTGGATACCCCGGCGATCCTAGCCCCCGAGGATACGATAACTACCTGCTTTCCCTGATCTATGAGTTCTTTCACCTGATCCGCTAAGCTATCCATAAATTCCTTACTTATAATTCCATCATTGCCGGTTATAGTGCTGCTTCCAATCTTTATTACTATCTTATTGCTATTTCCTATTATATTGTTGTCCATTTAATCCCCCTACTCCCTTATTTGACCCTCGCCCATTATCAGGTATTTATGCGTTACCAACTGATCCAATCCTACCGGTCCTCTGGCGCGCATCTTCTGGGTGCTAATCCCCATCTCTGCGCCAAAACCAAATACTCCGCCATCGGTGAAACGGGTAGATGCATTTAGGTATACCGTAGCCGAATCCACCTGTCTCAAAAATAGCTTGGAATTAGCTAGGTTTTCGGTAACTATCGCTTCCGAATGCTTGGTTCCGTAGGTTTGGATATGATCTATTGCTTTGTCTACACTATCAACTATTCTTATTGCCAATATATAGTCTAGATACTCCTCTCTCCAGTCGGATTCAGTAGCCTCTTTAATATCTATTATATTTCTGGTGTTTTCACAACCTCTTAATTCAACTATATCCTTCAATTCATCATATACCATGGGCAAAAATACCTCTGCAATTTCCTTATGAACTAATAATGTCTCGCAGGCATTGCATACACCTACACGTTGAGCTTTTGCGTTTTTGACTATCTCCAATGCTTTATCTAAATCCGCTGATTCATCCACAAAAGTATGACAGTTTCCAGAACCGGTCTGTAAAGTGGGTACCGATGCATTTTCCACTACAAAATCTATAAGTTGTTGACCACCTCTGGGTATTATAAGATCAACATATTCATCGGCTTTGAGCATATCCAATACATAATCCCTATCCGTTTCATCTATAAATTGAATTATCTCCTCGGAGATGGGACTTTCCCTTAACCCAGCTTTTATGGCCTTCACCAATGCTATATTGGAATTGATGGCGCTAGAGCTTCCCCTCAACATTATACAATTACCGCTCTTCAACGCTAATCCAAAGGCATCCACCGTTACATTTGGTCTGGATTCATATATTATGCCTATCACCCCTAAAGGTACGGTCATCTTGGATATGGTCAATCCATTTTCTATAGTCCAAACCCTATCGCTCTTCCATATAGGGTCCTGCAATTCAATTATCTGATAGAGTGCATCTATGATATCATCCAACCTATCATCATCCAGCCGCAGCCTATCTATTAATCCAGCGGACATACCGATCTTTTCAGCTCCCTCTATATCCAAGGAATTGGCCTGCAATATATCCTCTCTATGCTCTTCTAAACTTTCACACACCATTTTAATGGCGATATTCTTGTCCTTTGTCGGGGCAGTAGAAAGTTCCAACTCTGCCTTTCTCAGCAATATTCCCTTATCCTTGATATAAGACATGTAACCCCTCCA
>JAAYRM010000048.1 GCA_012518745.1 Tissierellia bacterium | reverse complement strand
GAAGTTGTAGCAGAGGGTGTCGAGACTCACGAGCAGAGGGAGAGTTTAATAGCCGGAGGCTGTAATATAATGCAGGGGTACCTATTTAGTAGGCCCGTGACCAAAGCGAAGGTAATTGAATTTATAAAAAAATATAAAGGAGGAGTATCGCTATGACTAAGAAGTATGTAGAGATAGGGTATCCGATCTACGAGGGGATGCCGGTATATCCCGGACTTCCCGAGGTGGAATTATTGCCTAATGAGAGGATAGAAAAGGGTGATTATTGGAATGGAACTGTTCTCAGTATATACCTACATGCGGGAACTCACGTAGATGCACCATGGCATTATGTTCCCGGGGCTCCAGGAATAGATGCCATTCCCATAGAGGATTTTATCTACGAGCATCCGCTATTGATCGATGTCCCAGCTCAGAAGCCCGACGATCTAATCACCATAGAACAGCTTAAGGAATATGGAGATGAGCTGTATGAGGCGGATATGCTCATATTCAATACCCATCATTGGAAGTATAGAAGCGAAGATTTTATGAAATATGCGACGGGTTTTCCAGCAGTGGCACCGGAAACAGCCGAATTTATCCGCAGGGAATTGAGCAATTGTAAGGCGGTTGCAATCGATACGCTCAGCATCGAGAATATAGAACAGGGCAAGACCAATGGATTTGCCACTCATAATACATTTCTGGATCCAGACAAATATGATACACCTACCATCTTGATATACGAAGATATAAATCCCGAACCCATTATAGGCAAAAAGTTAAAGAGTGCATTTACAGCTCCATTGCGGATAATAGATCATGATGCATCCATAGTAAATATAATAGTCGAAATTGAATAATGCACGAGGTATTAACCTTTGAGGGGAGGAATATATTATGGCTAAGAAGAAGATGACATTACCCGATTTCAAGAGATATAAGGAAGAGGGTAGAATATTTAGCTATGTTACAGCCTATGACTATACGATGGCGTCTATAGTGAATGAAAGCGATGTTGAGGTTATTCTAGTGGGCGATTCCCTTGGGATGATAATGTTGGGATATGATGAGACCGTTGGAGTAACCATGGATGATATGATCCACCATATAAAGCCAGTGGTGAAAGGAGCACCTGATACCTTTGTGGCGGGGGATATGCCCTTTGGATCCTATGAAATAGGTATAGAGAAGGCCGTAGAAAATGCTATAAGGATATACAAGGAAGGTGGATGTGATTGCGTTAAATTAGAAGGTGGGGAGGAATTTGCGGAAACCATTGAAGCCATAATCAAGGCAGGCGTGCCCGTTATGGGACATATTGGCCTAACTCCGCAGACCGCCGGTTCCCTTGGTGGGTTCAAGGTTCAAGGGGGTACAACGGAGGGGGCACGGAAGCTCATAGAGGATGCGAGGAGAATAGAGGAGGCGGGGGCCTTTTCATTGGTGGTTGAATGCGTTCCTAGTGGGGTAGCTAAGGCTTTAAAAGATGCGGTAAGTATACCTATTCTAGGTATAGGAGCGGGACCCCATGTGGATTGCCAGGTATTAGTAACCCAAGATCTATTGGGGATGTACGGGGATTTCAAACCTAAGTTCGTAAAGCAGTATGCCAATATTCGAGGACAGATGGTAGAGGCCCTAAACCAGTTCCGAGAGGAAAGCATATCGGGGGAATTTCCTTCAGATGAGTACTCCTTTAATATGAGGGTAGAGGGTTTCGAGATCGAATAGGGGATTTAAATCCATTAGATGGGAGATGTTAACTATGAAGGTTGGAGTTATAGGTTCTGGTTCCATGGGTTCCCTCTATGGGGGAGCCCTAGCGGAAACAGGGCATGATGTATACCTTATCGATATATTTAAGGAGCATGTGGATTGCATAAACAGGGATGGCCTCTGTATAGTCAAAGGGAAGGATAAGAGGTATATAAGAAATATCAAGGCCACGACCGATCCGGCCGAGGTAGGAACGGTGGATATGGCAATAGTATTTGTCAAATCTACTATCACCGATATAGGGATCGAGTCCAATATAGATATAATAGGTGAGGATACCGTAGTCTTAACATTACAAAATGGGCTGGGTAATATTGAAAAAATAGCAAGGTGTGTAGATAGGGAGAATATAATTGCGGGCACTAGTGCCAATGGGGCTTCCTTTGTTGAGCCCGGGGTCATCAGGCATTCCGGTGCCGGTGGGACCGTAATTGGGGAATTGGATGGAGATATTACGGATAGGGTTCGGGATATAGCGAAGAACCTGGATATACCTGAGCTTGGCCCAGCTAGCATTTCGGATAATGTGATCGGTCTTATATGGGATAAACTATTGGTTAATGTTGGAATCAACCCCTTGACCGCCTTAACGGATCTGAAGAATGGGCAGCTGCTGGAAAGCGATGAGGGTATCAGACTATTGGAGTCTCTAGTCAATGAGGGGGTTGAGGTGGCCCAGGCGTTGAATATCCGACTCTCTCATCATACCCCAGAGCATTGCAAGACTGTAGCCGGGCAGACCGGCGAAAATATTTCATCTATGTTAGCAGATGTAATGAATAAGAGGAAGACTGAAATAGAGAATATCAACGGGGCAATAGTAAGGGAGGGGGAGAGATTGGGAATTCCAACTCCCGTACACGAGCTAATTACCGATCTCATCATTCTG
>JAAYRM010000007.1 GCA_012518745.1 Tissierellia bacterium | reverse complement strand
GGAGTAGAGGATGGATTGGTGGATACCATTGGTACCGATAATGTGACATTAACAAGAGCTGAAAAGAATATAGATGCTTCGATTTGGGATACCATTCCGGGGTATTCGGCTTTAGAAACCCATTTGCCAATATTATTGCACGAAGGGGTAGTTAAGAGGAATATTCCAATAGAGAAGGTAATTTCAAAGGTAACCAAAAATCCTGCTGAGACATTCAATGTATATCCCAAGAAGGGAACCATTTCACCAGGATCCGATGCAGATATCGTAATAGTGGACTTAAATATATCGAAAGAAATCAAAGCACAAGACTTATCTTCGAGATCCGATTTCTCAATATACGAAAACAGAGTGGTAAAAGGATGGCCAGTAACTACCATTAAAGCAGGAAAGGTAGTCATAAGGGATGGAGAATTTGTGGCCAATGGATCCAATGGAGTGTACATCAGTAGATAGGGTTTGTGAAGGTTCACAAACCTTTTCTTCTGAAATCATTATTTGAATTTTCACAATAAAGGAGGTAAATATATTGAAAGAGATAAGATTACACGGGCTAGGAGGATTGGGCACCGTTAAAGCGGGGGAGATTATCGTATATGCCTCTGTAATGGAGGGAAATTACGGCAACTCCTTTCCATTCTTCGGTTTTGAAAGGGAAGGAGCACCGGTAGTATCCTACGTTAGGCTCGGTGATGAACCAATACGACCTAAAAACCAAGTATATAAACCTAATTGCGTTATAGTACTAGAACCTGCCGTAATGAATGCGGTAGATGTATATCAGGGCTTGAAACCTGATTCGGTACTGGTATTGAATACAACTCATACGGATATCGATAAATTCGATATACCTCCCACTGTGAAGACGGTGGCATTGGTTGATGCAACTAAGATTGCAATGGAAACTTTAGGCAGACCTATAACCAATACTACGATTTTAGCATCCTTTGCAAAGGCTACCGGATGGGTAGATTGTAAATACCTAAAGGATAGGATATCGCAATTATTTGGGGAAAAGAATGTGGATGCATTCGATAAGGGATATGAACTAACCAAGGTTATAGAAATACATTAGAAAGGATGGTAGGTATGAAATTTAAGAGCAAATATATAGTACCCGTCGGTGCTGATGGGATATATGAAATAGATACGGGAAAATGGCGTACCGAAAGGCCAGTAATGGATAAAGATAAATGTATAGAATGTGGCATATGTGCCATGTACTGTCCTGTGTTTTCTATAATTAAAGAGGATGAAAAATATATAATAACCTATGACTATTGTAAGGGATGTGGGATATGTGTACATGAATGTCCTAAGGATGCAATAGACATGATACCAGAGGAGGGAAAATAGAATGAGTAGAGTGGATGTATTAAACGGTAATCAGGCAGCAGCCATAGGTGCTTCATTAGCGAGACCAGGTGTAATTGCTGCTTACCCTATAACTCCTCAGACGCCTATTGTTGAATACCTGACTCAATTTAAAGTTGATGGAAAGATAGATAGTGCTATGAGTGAGGTAGAATCTGAATTATCGGCCATGAGTGTATTGACAGGCGCTTCTTTGGCTGGTTCGAGGACATTTACTGCTACCTCTTCCCAAGGACTTGCACTTATGTATGAACCATATTTCAGGGCATCGACTTTGAGGCTTCCCATAGTTATGGCTATAGTTAATAGGGAAATGATATCACCTCAAACCCTATGGGGTGGACCTCAGGATTCCCTTACTATAAGAGATGCAGGATGGATTCAAATATATGTAGAGGATAATCAGGAAATACTGGATATGATGATACAGGCATATAAGATAGCAGAGGATAAGAACGTGCTACTGCCCATCAATATATGCTATGATGGTTTCTATCTATCCCATATGTCGGAAAGGGTTGAGATACCGGCTCAGGAATTGGTAGATAAATTCTTACCAGAATATGAGCCAGAGCATATCAAATTAGATCCAAAGAAACCTATGGCGGTGGATCCATTGACTAGTGGATACCTGCTCATGGAATATAGGTATAGACATCTAGCGGCACAGCAAGAAGCATTGAAGGTTATCGAAGAAGTGGACAAGGAGTATGCAGATTTAATCGGCAGAAGCCATGGCGGATTGGTTGAGGAATATAGATGCGAAGATGCAGATTGTGTAGTAGTAACCATGGGATCCATGAGTGGAGCAGCTAAGGAAGCGGTGGATATCAAGAGGGAGGAAGGATATAAGATAGGTCTATTGAGGCTTAGAGTTGTTAGACCCTTCCCATCTAAAAGGATATCCGAGGTCTTAAAAGGCAAAAACTGCTTCGGAGTGGTGGATAGGAACGTATCCTTCGGATGGAATACAGGGATATTGTATCAGGAAGTGAATTCAGCTATGTATAGGCATGGTGGGGATGTTCCTTCGGTACCATTTATCGGTGGACTCGGAGGAGAGGATGTTAAGATAGAACATTTCCTACATGCTATAGAGAAGATATACGAAGGTGCAGCAGATGGTGTAGATTGTGAACAGACTATATGGTTAACTAATGAAAGGTAGGGTGAAATATATGAAAGCCATAGATCTAGTGTCAAAGACTGAAGAGCTTATATCCCCAGGGATTTCGGCATGCGTTGGTTGCAATGTGGAGCTCTCCTTGAGGGTAGTGATGAGAGTTCTGGGGCCTAATACCATATTAGCCGTTCCGCCAGGATGTATGGGTGGTGTAGGCGTTGTTGGCTGGGATATGAAATCGGGAGCTAAGGTACCTGTGTTCTTTCCGCTCTTGGATAACCCCGCCTCCATGTTAGCGGGTATTAAGCTTCATTATGATAGATTAGGTGAAGATGTAAATGTAGTTGCATTCGCAGGTGACGGTGCTACAGTCGATGCGGGTTTCCAATGTCTTTCCGGAGCAGCGGAAAGAGGGGATAAGATCATATATATATGTTATGACAATGAAGGATATATGAATACGGGATATCAACGTTCAGGTTCAACTACAAAGGGTGCTTGGACTAGCACAACCCCGGTGAATAAAGAAGGTATCGGTGGAAAGATGCAGAACAAGAAGGATTTCCCGATGATAATGGCCATGCACGATATACCATATATGGCTACGGCGAATCCAGCGTACGTTCAAGATATGGTCAATAAGATCGAAAAGGCAAAGCAAGTCGATAATGGATTAGCATATATCCATATATTCAACCCCTGTATCACAGGATGGGGTGTAAAATCCGAGGAGAGTATAGAGGTTGCTAGGTTGGCAGTTCAGTCCAATTTTGCTCCACTATACGAGGTGGAGAATGGAAATTTCAAGCTCAATATGAATCCTAGGAATCCAAAACCGGTTAAGGAATATTTACAGAAGATAAAGAAGTTCTCTCACCTAACGGATGAGGATATTGAAGAATTGCAAGCGGATACTGACAAGAAATGGAATAGGCTCGTTAACCTGGCCTCTCTTTAAAATATCGGCAAGGAGAGTGAATTGATGTCGAATAATATGAAAGCATTATTTAATCCTGAAAATATAGCTATAGTGGGAGCTTCTAATAATCCCTCAAAAGCTGGAAATGTAATAATAAAGAATCTACTGAGAAAGAAGTATCCAAAGCAGATATTTCCCATCAACCCGAGGGAAGATGAGATACTCGGTATCAAGGCCTATAAGAACCTATCGGATATAGAGGAGAGGGTGGAATTGGTGGTTTTGATCACCCCCTCCCAGGTAATCGATGGGGTAATGGCGGATTTGGAAAAGAGGATGGAGGCACAGGGAGATGTAAAGGTAATAGTCTGTGCAGCAGCTGATTATGGCGAAACCAAGACTGAAGAGGGAATCAGAAGGCAGAATGTACTAGTGGATACGGCTAAGAAATATAATATAAGGGTGGTAGGTCCAAACTGTATAGGGGTTATAGACAATTATAGTGGAGTGGATACAACCTTTATAGAGACAGGTCTACCAGAAGATGAGATTACCAAGGGTGGTATCAGCTTCATATCCCAAAGCGGTGCCATAGCCT
>JAAYRM010000047.1 GCA_012518745.1 Tissierellia bacterium | reverse complement strand
TAATATTACAGGTATTATTCTCCTCAAGTCCTGCCCCTCCTTTTTTTTATATAGGCCGATGCGAAAATAATAATGGGTATTAAAAATATTGCAACCGCCGTAATATAATTCAATATGGCCCCCATCTTTTCATATACCTGTACTAGATTGCTCGGTAATAACGCGACTATATATATGATAGGTAAAAAAAATGGTATAAATATATTATGATATCTTGTATTTAATATATTGGATAAGATGAGCCCAGCAGCGTAAAGGGAAGGCCCCATGCTTCCATAGACTACCATAACCCATGCGGCCATCACTATCCCATCTAAATTCTCTAAAAAGAATCCGGGCAAATCTACCTCCTTGACGACGGCTATCGATGGCCATATCTCCCTCTGTAATTGAAATACTCCATATCGGGATAGGGTTATGAAGAACATTATGAGGTATACCCCCATTACTATAAATAAGCCCCTCAGATTATACATCAATGATCCATTGCTATCCTCGGACAATGGTAGTACAAAAATTATCAGCTCATACCCCGCATAGGCAAAAATAGTCCCCATTATCCCCTTGGGAAGCCTTGCATAATCTATATCAAATACCGGATATATATTGGTATAATCCGTATTGGGTAGATTTACTAATATTATAAATATGGTAAATCCCAATATTATGGGATATATCATAACGGCCATCCTAGCTATTGCCTCTATATTGGATCTAGCTATATATGATACGGCTATCAACATTGTTATTATGATCACTTCCGTAGGGGTGGTCTCCAATAGATATGCCTTTATCACCTCTGCAAATACCCTAATCCCATAGGATAGGATAAATAACATATAAGCTAGGAGGATTAACAGGATTAGCTTAAATATCCATGGAGGCATCACCTCTTGCCCTATCTGGAATATGGATTTACCGGGATATAATTTAAATATCCTATCTATTATTATAATAAAGGGGATTATCAATATCCCGCCAATCACTATAGCCACCCAGCCCCCAGTCCGCATTATCGCGGCTACATCACTCGGCAAGGATAGTATCCCCACTCCAATTACGGTGGTGATCAATAATGCCTTTATCTGCTCATTGGATATACGATTGTTCCCATCCATCTTCTCACCTTCTTCTCATCCTTCTTCTATTCTTGGTCAGGGTAAATATCGGTCTAAGCTGAAGCCTCTGGATGGGAACCTTTATCAAGGTATCCTTAAGATCCCCACCCTGGAGCCCCAACCCCGAATAGGGGGCAGTAAGGGGAATGCCGAAGCTTTCCAGCCTAGCTAGGTGGGTGGATAATGTTACAATTCCCAACATCACCCCATATAGGCCAAATATAGCCGCTAAACCCATGAATATAAACCGCCACACCCGCAATCCTGAGGCGAATTCATAGCTAGGTAGCACAAACGCCGCTATGGTGGTTATCGCCACTATTATTATCATCAATGGACTGACTATACCAGCCTCCACCGCGGCCTGCCCTATTATAAGGCCACCAACTATTCCTATGGTATTTCCTATGGGCCCAGCTATTCTAGTTCCCGATTCCCTCAATAATTCCATGGTGAACTCCATTAGAAATGCCTCTACCACCGCGGGAAATGGTACATTTATTCTGCTAGCCCCTAGGAAGAAGGTGAGCCGGGTAGGTATGAGCCCCGGATGAAATGAGGTTATAGCTATATATAGGGCTGGTGCCAATGCCGATAGAAATAAGGCCAGCACCCTCAACAATCTAACCAAGGTGGTGATAGGCCAACGGTTATAATAGTCTTCCGGTGATTGCAATAATGTCCCTACAGTGCCCGGAATCACTAATGCAAAGGGGGAATTGTCTACCAATATTGCAACTCTACCCTCATATATTGAAGCTGCAACCGAGTCAGGCCTCTCCGTGCTATCCATCTGTGGAAAAGGCGACATATAGCTATCCTCTATCAAATGCTCTAGCATAGCGCTATCCAAGACCCCATCTATATCTACGCCTTCTAGCCTTTTCTTCACTTCCTTTAGGATATCCTCATTTACTATATCCTTAATATATGTAATCACCAGGCTAGTCTTGGATCTTCTGCCCACGGATATAAACTCTGCCTTAAATCTTGGATCCCTTATGCGCCTCCTCACCGATGCAAGGTTGAACAATAACGTCTCGGTAAATCCATCCCTAGGGCCCCTGATCACGGTTTCCGATTCTGGCTCATCGATGCTCCTGCTCTGCCACCCCCTAGAAGATAGTATAAGGGCACTACTTTGCCCATCTATGAACAGGCCGGTTTCCCCAACCAGTATCTCATCGATAACCTTATATAGATCCTCTTCTTCTTTAACCTCCGGTATGGCTATAGCCGTTTTGGCTAATACATCCAATACATTCATCTTAAGCTTACCCGCACTGAGGTCCTCTCCATCGGTTTCAGTTAACATCAATTGTATAGCATACTCGCTTATGAGCTCCTTGTTTATCAACCCATCTACAAATACCAAGCAGAGCTCCCTTGTGGGATCATCACCTATCTCGATAAACCTATAGACTACATCATCGCAATCCTTGAGTATGCTCTTAAGTGTATTGATATTCCGATCTAATTTCTTTGATATATTAGCCCCCATGTCCGCCTCCTAAGTTACCTTAAGGATTATAAACACGGCTATACCTATGCTAATATAGGAAAAGGCAATTACCTTAAGTATATTAAGTTCCCTTCTAAGTTTCCTATTCTGTAGGTTATAGCCATCTATGAAAATAGAAAATAATCCTACAAGGATTATTATAACTATGGTAGCGTTATCGAATATATCCTTTAATAAATTTATATTCCAACGCAAAAAACCACCCCCTGTTACTATCTATATAGTTCACAGAAGGTGGATTTATTATTCATATAGTTCTAGCAATATAGGTGGCCTTAATCCTATCCTTTAATCCCTCCCTGCATCTATGCAGTTTCTCCTCATCGTCGAATAATCCAAATACAGTGGGCCCACTCCCGCTCATGATACTTCCCAAGGCCCCACCCCTTAACATATACTCCTTTACGTTCCCGACTATGGGGTACCTCCGGATCACGGTATCCTCCATCATATTCTCCATATTCCTAGCCACATTGGGTAGGTCATCATCCTCTATATACCTTACCATCTCGTTAATATCTATCCTATCCCTGCTATCTAAGTCCAGATTATCATATACATAGGGTGTGGATATCGGTATTCCCATATCCACCAGCAGGACCATCTTATCAGAAAAGCATCTCAGCTTGGTCAGTTCCTCCCCGATCCCCCTAGCATGAGCAGTGCCTCCCATTATACAAAATGGTATATCCGCCCCTAGGCACACTCCAATTCTCCTCAATTCTTCCTCTGAAAGGTTCAGATCCCATAATATATTCAAGCCCTTGAGTACCGCAGCCGCATTGCTACTCCCTCCTGCCAAGCCCGCGGCTACAGGTATCTCCTTATCGAGGATTATATGAATCCCCCTATCTATTTCCATCTCCTCGGATAATTTTTCCCATGCTCTATATACTAAATTATTGCGATCCAACGGTACTTCCGCCTTATTACACTCGATCTTTATTCCATTCTTCCTATCCCTTAAGATAACCCTATCCTTGAGGCTAATCTCCTGCATTATGGTATTGAGTTCATGATATCCATCATCCCTTCTATACAGTACATCAAGGGATAGATTTATCTTGCCGTAGGATTCAAGTACTATCTCCTCCATATCCATTCTCCTTCTATAAAGTTAACGGATATATTATATCATAGAATCCTACCGGATACTAAAATTCTACATCTATCTTCTTCTCTATAATTATCTTCTCCCCTGGCATTAAAGTGGATGGGGAAGCGATATCATTAGCCAATATTATCTCTTCAACAGTGGTATTATAGCGTTTGGATATGTCCCAGAGCTCATCATCTTCCTGTATGATATATATTATTATACTTGGACCCGCCTTCTTATCGATCAGCTCATCGGTTTCCATAATATCTCCTACCACCTCTATCCTTCTCTGCCTATCTATAAATATATGGTTTTTAACAGTACCATCTATGGTCAGGACATCATCCTTCAGCCTATAGTTCAATTCCTCTAGCCCGGTCTCCACGCATACATCTACATCCTTATCAAATTCTTCCGTGGTTATATACGATTTATATGGTATTTCCTCTTTTAACGTAATTATCTCATCATTTAAATCTTCCAAACAGAATATATTCAGGGATAATATGCCCTCTACCAATACCTTATCATCCACGTAGTGGCTATCTATTATGCTAGGGGCACCCTCGATTGCATATACTTCCTTTAATCCCTTTCCCTTAAGCTCCTTCAATATATTCTCCCGCCCTATTACATCCTTCATGTTCTCCATTAAGGTTATCTCTTCTAGTTCAAGTTCTACCTTATTGCTAGTGGAATATGCATCCACTATCACATCCTTTTCCCTTTGCTCATATACCTTAATCCTCATCTTGATCTTGGACTCTATATCTAGAACTTTAAGCTCACCTTCGATATTTTCCCTTACCTCATATTCCCCCTCTACTACATCCATCCTTATCTGGCATTGAGTATCCTGGGTTAACCCATCCATTTCTAAAAAATGGGTGAATGGAATTTCCCTCTTTATCGAATTCAACTTTATACCATCGAAGTATATTACGGAACACTCCATCACTCCCGATACTATTATCCGATCCGTGGATATACTGACCTCCTTTTCATATGGATGTAGGTCCATCTTCAACACCTCTTGGATAGCCGATGTCTCATCGCCTACCTCGAAGGCCTCCTTCAGCAGTACATAGGGCTCCTCCCTAAGCAATATATCATTGTATTTGATCTTCTCCTTTAGGAATTGTAGATTCTTATTTTCCCCTATCCCTTCGATTATCTCAGCTGAATTGGTCTCCTCAACCCTACCCCATAGGATTATAAAGGCATTGAGATTGATCCTCCTCTCATCTACTAGATCGTATTCTATATATTCCACCCTATAGCCGATCTCCTCCATCATATCCTCGCTTATCCCCTCGATTTCAATCTCCTCTCTGAAATCCCTATTGGTCTCCAGTATACATATCTCCTGTCCCTCTTCGGTGGACCTATATACCACCCGAAACCTCACGAGTCCATTTATAAGTATCTTATCGCTTATAAGCTTGGTGCTAAGTATTTCAACCTTTCCATCCACCCAAAGGATATTCTCTATATCCGGCCTTGTCTGTTCTAAGTATATCTCCGCGTCAACCAATGTTTCTATCTCCTCATGTCCCTTCAATTCCTCAACCTTAAGGATGTCCTTAATTATCTCCATATCTATACCCCCTATTTTTCAGCTTTATATATACTATGTAGGGGATATTGGGATAATGTACAAAAAAGCATAAAAAAGCGAGACCCCAGAGTCTCGCTCCCCTTGCATATGGCTAACTTATCTTTATCTTCCTTTTCTCCTCGTCACAAACGGTAACCTCTACAGTCCCAGTCAATATATCCGAGTAGGTATAGGAAACCCTTCTAACCGAATCGAATTGATTACAAATCCTCACTACGAATAGACTTGGATAGGCCTCCTCCAATATACCTTCCCTTGTGGTCGTTCTTTTCCTGCCCTTATTCGCCTTTAAAATTACCCTCTTACCGATACAGCCTTCGATCTCATCTTGAATCTTCGCCAATCCATTCTTCTCCAACAAAGTAACCACCTTCCAATAAAATATTCCCCTCAACCTAGGGGGCAGAAGAAAAGCAAAATAATATTTGTGACATAATAATAACATATTTAGCAAGGTTTGTCAAGTAAATTAATATATTATACTATGAAAGTTCGATTTTGTCAAGTATTTTACAACTCCTTCCCCCATCCCATCCGCCAATAGTTTCATATAATTTTCATCCCTAAACTTGAGCTCTTCTTCCCCATTGGATAGGTATCCTAGCTCTACCAGCAATGAGCTAACATTTATCCCCCTGAGTATATAGAAATTTCCCTCCTTCAATCCCCTCAGGGATATGCCTCTACTTTCGAGGCTATCTAGTATGGACCTCCCCAGTTTCCAGCTTCCCATATCCCTCCTGAAATAGAACATCTCCAGACCCTCTAGACTGGATTTTGGGAAGTAATCCATATGAATGCTTATAAATATATCGGGATAGAGGCTATTTGCCCTCTCCACCCTTTCATTGATGGGTACGAATAGATCATCATCTCTCGTTAGGCGGACCATAGCCCCCAGCTCCTCTAAATTATCCCTCAATCCAAGGGATAGCTCCAAAACGATATCCTTCTCAAGTATTCCTAATCCAATGCCTTTATGTCCTTCATCCCTGCCACCATGGCCCGGATCTATCATGACTATCTTACCAATTAAGGGTTTCTTTATACTGGGCAGCTGCACCTCCCCCACATCTATTCCCGTATAATAGTATTTCAATATATCTATAAAGCTATACCCCTTTTCAGCCATAGCATTAGCACCCCATTGACAGAGGCCCAAACCGTGACCCATTCCATTGGATATAAATCTTATTCCCGTGGGATATATATCGAATTTGGTGCTATTCAGATCCAATAGTTCCAACACCTGTCGTCCGGAAAAACGCTTATCCCCGATCTTTATGGCCCTAATCCTGCCGTGTTCATCCTTCTCTATGCATTCCACGAAATTTACGATCTCGGTTCTATAATCCCCATCTATATCGGGAAACTTTATATTCAATAACTCCTCCAATTGTTCCATGCCAAATTCCTTCTCATCACCCCAATGGGGCCCCCCTGTACAGTGATCGCATAGTACCCGACGTAGATATGTTACCCGATTATCCGTTACATCTTCAGCGTTCTCAGTACTCCCGCCACATAATATATGATATCTAGCATCTATGGGTTTACCCCCAAATAGGGCTAGCATATTCCTCGTGCCTTGCACCGCCCTATCTATCCTTTCAACATTCATATCATAATTGTCACCCCATATATCCCTATATCCTTCCATAGGGGTTATACTTCGGTCCACCAAGATATGGGGGTTTCTTACCAAATTGGTTCGTATTACAATCGCCTGGGCCTTCAATGCCTCTCTATGAGAAACTATATCCAATTCCAAGGCTAATAACCTTTTAACCATCTGCTCTAGGGGCAATTCCATCTTCCTATTGGTTTGTTCATCTTTATATCTAATATAGAAATCATCCTTCATCATGCTACCCCCCAATATATAGACTATTGATATATATTATGAAAAAAAGATTGATAGGTGCTAAAAGTGGTATAATTCCTATAGATGGATAAAAGGAGTGGTTTTATGAAGGGTACAATTGTTTCAGCCTGGATTAGGACAGGTAGGGCTTTATTTGGTGAGGAATTGGTAGACGAGGCACTATTACATCATGGTATCGATCCCGATAGGGTGTTCACCCCTAGCGAGGATATCGAAGATGACAAAGCTATGGGCTTTATAGATTACATAGGAGATAGGATAGGGGAGGACCCCTCGGAAATTTGGAGACGGATTGGAATAGGCAATATAGAAACCTTTTCAAGGGACTACCCCGCCTTTTTCAGATATAAAAACCTATATTCATTCTTAAGGGCTATGTATGATATCCATGTGGTGGTAACCAATAGAATCCCTGGAGCCCAGCCCCCGATATTGGATGTTAAACCGTCAGGACCGAATACAGCATTGATGAGCTATAGATCCCCACGGGGGATGTTTGGATACTTCCATGGAATGCTAGAGGGTGCATCGAGATACTATGAAGAGGAAATTGAAGTGGAGACCTTGGAAAAATCGGATGGATATACGGTCCTATCCATAACCTTTCAAGAACAGATCCATACCAGTAGAACATATGGCATAAATAAGCTATTATCCTTAGGATTTATTCGCAGTTTAGGGCTTAAGATCGGTATTGCCACCCTATTGCTAGCGGGGCTACCCGTAGCTATTCTAAGCAATTATGTGGAAAATAAGGTTTTAATGCCCGTGGCATTATCCCTAACTTTGATCATCCCCTCCCTAATAGGTAAAATCCTATTAAGGCCCATGGATAGCATATTCCAATCCATGGATGAGATAGAGGAGAAGAATCTATCCTTTGAAAGGCATATCGAGACCAAGGATATATTAGAGGATATAAATAACAGGATGAATGTAATCAAATCCAATATAAAGACCGATTTCGTAGGCTATAAGGGAACGACCGATGAGCTAAATGTATTTGCAGACAGGTTCAATAGTATATCCGAAAACATGAGCATAACCTCCAATGAAATAGGTTCCGTGGTAGAACAAGTAGCGCATGGGGCCATAAATCAGGCTGAGGAGACGGAAAGCGCTGCCCATAAGCTAAGCGATAGCATCAATACCCTTAATGATATCGCGGCCCGGGAAAATAAGGGCAAGGATTTTTTGGAGGTAGCAGTAGAGAAGATTACCACTGGGTTCGGCAGCTTAGAAAGCACCTCCACTAGCCTAGATAATGTTCTAAATGAATTCTCTAAGGTCAGGGAGAAGGGAATCGTATTACAGGATAATGCAAAAGATGTTACGGATATAGTCCAAACCGTGGAAAGGATTGCTGAACAGACCAATCTACTGGCCCTAAATGCCAGTATAGAGGCCTCCAGGGCTGGAGAATATGGACAAGGCTTTACGGTCGTTGCTAATGAGATACGAAAGTTAGCCGAAGGTTCCAAGGAAGCAGTCCAGAGCATCAATGATCTACTAGAGGCATTCGTCCTAGAGATAGATGAACTAGCCGAGGATATACGGGGTCAGTATGAAATATTAGAGGGAGAGAATTCCAATCTAAATAACCTATATGTAGAGACTAGGGATACGGTCCATAGCATGAAGGATGTATCCAATCTTATAATAGAGTTAATCGATGAATTGGATACGGAAACCAATTCGATGAACCAGATATATCAAAATATAGAATCCCTCGCGGCCATTGCCGAAGAGAACTCCGCATCCAGCCAAGAGGTAAGTGCCAATGTCACAAACTACACCGATGAGATACAGAATATGATCGAGGGCATAACGGAGTTTAAAAAGGTATCACAGAAATTTAGTTCGGATTTGGAGAGGTATATCATATAGAAAACGAGAGGCCTCAAAGCCTCTCGTCTTTTCATTCAATCCATTATTGGTCTTTCCAACACCTCTAGTTCTCCACTATACCCATCCAATCTCGCTTTTGCGCCGAGGGGTATGGTTATCATGGGTTTGCAATGCCCAGCTCGCACATTAGCTATGCATGGTTTACCTATGGATTCTATTATATCCCCTATTACCTGACGTAGACTCAGGGAATGTTCTTCTTTACCATCCATGGGATCACAAGCCCTGAAATCCCCCAATATTATCCCTTCGGCATCTTTCAATTTACCAGCCAATCTCAAGTGATTGAGCATCCTATCAATTCTGTAGGGTCGCTCTCCTATCTCCTCTATGAACAACAACTTCCCCCTTAAATCAACCTCATAAGGGGTACCCAATGTGCTGACTATCAAGGATAGATTCCCACCTATAATAGTACCCTCCGCAATCCCCTCATTAATTATCTCAACCTTTTCATCCCCGGGGTTTTCCAACTTCCCTATGCCAGCCCGTTCCCCCAATATGGAATTATATAGGCTTTCCATGGAAAAGCGATCCAGTCCCGCTGCAATATCGGGTGCAGCCATTGGACCATGAAATGTCACTAGGCCAGCCTTAAGGTTCAATGCTATATGCAGCGCCGTTATATCGCTATATCCTATAAATACCTTCGGATTGATAGCTATTAAATCATAATCCAGTAGATCCAATATCCTCAGGGTTCCATATCCCCCCCTGAGGCATATGATCCCATCCACATCCCCATCTTCAAACATGGAATTGATATCATCCGCCCGCAGGCTATCCTCGCCTGCAAGATATCCGTATTTCCGATAACAGCTCGATCCAATTTTCACCTTAAATCCCATTGCAGCCAATTCCCTATGTGATGCCTCTACCTTCTCCCCCGTACTGGGTCCAGCTGGGGCAATTATCCCTATGGTATCACCAAATATTAATCCCCTTGGTCTTATCATATATGCAATATCCTAACCGCTATTGCAAAATAGATCATCAGACTTAAGGCATCCACTATGGTGGTTATTAAGGGGCCCGCCATTATAGCGGGGTCTATATTCATCTTCTTAGCTATCATCGGCAATACGCCACCCACAACCTTGGACATTACCACCGTTGCCAGTAGGGTTATCGAGATGGTAATGGATACGAATAATCCCACACCACTGATTAGATAGACCCTGAAGAAATTTACTATTGCTAGGAGTATCCCAACTACCAAGCTAATCCCAAATTCCTTCCATATTACCTTGCCCGCATCTTCTAAATCTATTTCACCTAGGGCAATACCACGAATTATCAATGTGGAGGATTGACTTCCCGCATTGCCCCCCGTAGCCATCAGCATGGGTATGAACGCATTTAAAACTATTACAGCCTGTAGGACCTCCTCATATCTCTGTACTATACCCCCGGTGAATGTTGCAGATATCATCAACACCAATAACCATGGTATCCTATGCCTTGCCAGGCTAAATATACTTGCATCTAGGTATCTTTCCTCCGATGGTGACATGGCAGCCATCTTTTGAAAGTCCTCAGTAGTCTCCTGATCTATTACGGCCATTATGTCATCTACCGTTATTATCCCCGTAAGCCTATCTTCCTTATCCACTACAGGAAGGGCCAGATATCCATATCGTTTAAACACCCCGGCCACGGTCTCCTGATCATCATGGGTATGTACATATATTACATCCCTATCCATGATCTCCTCAATCGTAGCATCCCCATTGCTTATAACCAGCTTCCTCAGGGAAACTATCCCCTCCAATTTCCTATTCATATCCGTCACATAACAGGTATATACCGTCTCCTTATCCAAACCCGTCTCCTTGATATGGGATAATGCCATCTCCACGGTCATATGCTTCTTTAGATCTACATACTCTATGGTCATTATGCTACCTGCTGACTCGGGTGGATACCTCAGGAACTGGTTGATTAGATTCCTCTCCTCCTCCTTGGAATGTAGCAAAATTTTCTTCACTACATTGGCAGGCATCTCTTCGATTATATCGATCATGTCGTCGAAGAATAGTTCATCTAATATAAATTTTAATTCCTTGTCGTTAACCAACCCGATTACGCTTCTCTGCTGCTCTACCGTGAAACTATTGAATACACCTACTGCCAAATCCTTCGGTAGCATTCTAAATATCAATAGGCCTGCATGGATATCGAGCGATTCTAATAGATCAGCTATATCTACCTCGTTCATATTTTCCAGTTCTCTTTTCAACGTCACATATTTCTTATCCTCAATTAAATGTTCCAGTCTTTTTTCGTCCAATTTCATCGGCCTCCCCTGGGAAACCATAGCATAAATTGATGACTAGGATCTCCCTATTCTTTCCATCGATCTTATATTTTAATCCTCCCACCCCTTCATTACACAAGGGCCCAGAGTCCATTAGTCACCACCCCCCTATATTCCCCAAGGAATCTAACATCCCATATATAGGTTATTAGATTTTGCCTCAAAGTCAAGATAAAGTTTGATATAAATAGTCATATGATATCCCTTATTCTAACACGGAATGCAATTTTTATTAGATCCGGCAATTAAAAAATGAAAGGCATAGAATCATCTACACCTTTCATTAAAATCATATTGCTCTATTAGCATGAGTTAGTTATTCCATTTGGTAAAATACTAAATCCTCTTTTCAACCAGCTATCGCTATAGTCAATGGTAAATGAGTGAATCGTTTCGGTCAGATCCCCCTCGACCACGAATGTATAGTCATCAATTTCCGTTACGACATCCCCTTCTTTGTGCTCATCCAGAGCCAAACCAAAAGATGGACCACCTCAACCATAGCCGGCCATATATATCCTTAAGGGTTTATCCTCTTCCCTAGCCTCCATAACCCTATTGAGTTCATCCTTTGCTTTTTCAGTCAAATTGATTTTCATCCTAACGCCTCCTCTACTATTTCCCTATATCCTATGCATACCCCCTGAAGGTATTGCTAATCATAATAAATTTTTAATATTATATTGAACTAAAATTTAAAACCCTGTAACCTTAGTTAGAGGGCTAATCTTTACATGGCTTTCCCCGGTATTATCGCATCTACTATTCCAATTATCAACGCTCCTATTATAGCCCCAAATATGGTTATGTTGAAACCCGGAACTATAAACTTAGTGGCATATAATATAATTGCAGCTACTACGAACCCGGCGATTCCCCTACCAAACGGAGTAGCCTCCACCCCGGTAAATTTTTGCACCAGGTGATCCAATACAGCTATAACCACCGCAGCTAATATTAGACTCCATAGACTGTTTATGGAGAATCCAGGTGTCAAAAATGCTGCAATCCCCACCACCACCGCTGTCACCAATAGCCTTATGAGCATCTGCCCAACATCCCAATCGTTGTCTCTATGTTCTGTCCTATTCCTATCCTGATTGTTATTATCCATTGGTTCACCTCCTGATATAAGAATCTCCATTTTTTAAATTTTTATACAAAATTATAATATTTTATTTTGGAATGCTATACTTATAGTTCACAGGGTATATAATATATGATAATATGTTATTGTAGATCTAGGATAAGGAGGTAATATAATGGAAGTTACTAAGGATATGACTATCGGTGAACTGATTAGAAATAAACCGGAAGCGGTCGATACATTGTTGAGATTTGGGCTAGGTTGCGTTGGTTGCCCAGCGAGCCAAATGGAAAGCGTAGAGGAAGCTGCAGCTGTCCATGGCTTAAATCTAGACGATCTATTGAAGGCTCTAAATGCATAATATAAAAATTTCCCCTCCGAATTAAATCGGAGGGGAAATTTTTATATGGATATACCCCTATTTACTAAGTAGTTGATCTATCTTAGCCTTATCGAAACCTACTACCTCTTCTCCGTCTATTACCAGCACCGGTACTCCCATATGTCCCATTCCCATTAGTTCCTTCCTTGCAGCCTTATCCGTCTGGATATTCTTTTCGGTATAGGCGGCTCCTTTTTCGTCTAAATAATCCTTAGCCGTCACACAATATGGACAGGTATTGCTGGTATAAACCACTATATTAGCCATCCCAATTCCTCCTTATACACCATAATTATTTGTAATGGATCATTCGTATTTCCTTCCTATACGTATTCTACCCCCATCCATATGGATTAATCAAAAATCATCAGCCATGCCGCACATGTTCCAGCCCTTGATTAAATAATTGCAATACATGTTCATCATCCAGGGAATATATGAGCATCCTTCCCTCTCTCCTAAACTTAACCAGCCTTAAATTCCTCAATAGCCTCAGCTGATGTGATATCGCCGATTGGGTCATGTCCAATAGATATGCAATATCACATACGCATAGGGGCCTCCTAGAAAGGACATATATTATCTTAAGCCTCGTAGGATCCCCTAAAGCCTTAAATATCTGTGATAGATCATGCACCACTTCCTCGCCATATAGTCCATCCTTTATCGTCTCTAGAATAGCCTCGTCCGTGGCATATCCACCGCAGACCTCTTTTTTCCCCATCTTATTTCACCCTCTTCTCCAGTATTCTATATATTAGTATTCGGGAATCATAGGATTGATAATTTGGATTACCTTGCCATTCATAGGATCTATATATAGTATCCAATAGCCCAATCCATCCTCGGATTCATACCAGGTATTAAACCCTGTCACCCCGCGGAATGGATGCTCTTCAATGGTAAAGCGTCCGGGTACACCGTAGAGATAGTACCTGATATCCTTCCCCTCTCTATATATTCCAAATATATAATGTCCGTATCTTTCAATCTGCTCCATACTGGTAGCATGGTTATTGCTTATACCATATCTATAATCGGTCCCCATTAAATAATTGTAATAGGGTAGAAATCCCTTATGCAAATCCATATTGCTATCCTCTATCTTCCACCAACTATACCCATGGAGGTATATATTGAAGGGATCCACATATGGGAAAAACCTCAATATGCTGAGTATATAATCGGTCATCTGATTTTTATGGTTTAGCTTTCTCATATATTCCAAGGATTCATAATCCGCCGCCTGATCTACTTCTTCATCAACTTCTCCAAATCCTTGGGCCTCATCTCGTTCCTCAACATCCCCTTTAAATATATCATCTACTTCAATCTGCTCCTCTTCTAACATTTCATCTTCTTCATCTATTTCCTCTATCTCGTCTACCTCTTCCAGCTCTTCCTTTTCGTCTGCTTTTTCAATCACTTCATCCGTTTTCCAAGGTTCCCCTTCTTCATCTATTTCCTCTGTCTCATCTACCTCTCCCAGTACCTCATCCGCTTGCCAAGACCTATCCCCTAGCTCTATTTCACCTACTTCTTTAGGCATTTCATCCACTATCTCCATCTCATCCAATTCCTCAATAGGTAGTTCATCTTCTACCTCAATAGGCTGATATTCCTCCACTTCTTCCATTTCCTCTTTGGAGTCAGATACCTTCTCCATCTTCACCGGTTCCTCAACATATTCCTCTAGGGATAATTGTTCTATAAATCTATCAACTGTACCATCATCTTCATCTATATAGCCGTTTAATAGTATCATTCCATCCTTTCTTATCAGGATAGCGGATAGCTTTTCGATGGAGAATCCCTCAAATTCCAAATCCCTTATATTAAAACTGAGGTTGGTCCTAGTCCTACCCCTCTCATCTATTATAATCCTACCCAGATCATATTCACCTATTCGTCCTGCTATATCCCTCAAAAAATATGCTCTATAATCTCCGTGGGGCTTACAATTCTCTATATTCAAGCTCATATTTCCTTTAACCCCTCGTATCTCCAATTTTCCGTGGCCTCTTGGCTTTATGCCCTTTATATTAGTATAGTTATCCTTCAAGATGATGTATTTTCTATAATAGGTAAACTCACCTGACATGATTACCCCCCCTTTTAAGCCTTTATATTACTATATGTCTAAGGGGGGCAATATTTCACTAATCTTTGCAAAATGTTCCACTTTTAAATCCTCTGCCCTTTTATTAAAGGGTATATCAGCTGCTTCCAACACCTTTCTTATATCATCTTTCCCCAAATTCAACTCTCCCGAGGATAGGGAATTCAATATGGTCTTCCTCCTCTTTCCAAAGGCCGATCTAACAACCTTAAAGAACACCTCCCTATCCACCTCAAGCAATTCCCGTCTTAACTTCAACTTCATCACCGCGGAATCCACCTTGGGTTGGGGCATAAATACGGTCCTAGGCACCTCCATAGCCACCTCGGGATAGGTATAGAAATTTATAAATACCGAAAGGGAGCCATATTCCTTGCTCCCCGGATTAGCCACTATCCTATCAGCAACCTCCTTCTGCACCATCACTACTATGCTATCTATATTTAAATCTTCCTCTATCAACCTAGCTATTATTGGAGTAGTTGCATAATACGGAAGGTTGGCTATCACCTTAATAGGCCCTCCTCCTAGCTTTTCCTCTATAATATCCACTATATCCACCTTTAAAATATCCCCATGTACTATTTCTATATTGTCATGCCCCTTTAAGGTTTCATCTAGAATAGGCAGTAGCGCTTCATCCAGTTCTATCGCCACCACCTTCCTAGCATTTAAGGCTATCTCCTCCGTCATAGTCCCCAAACCCGGTCCTATCTCTAGAACATAATCCTCTTTGCTAACCTCCCCCGCCCTGCAAATTCCCTTAACTATATTTCCATCTATTAGAAAGTTCTGTCCCAATCCCTTGGAAAATCGAAATCCATATCTATTCAATATCTCCCGTACATATCTGGGAGAATACAATCTCCTATTCATCATGGTCCTCCATCCCGTTCAGCGTTTGTATTAGTTCCTTTTTAGCTATTCCAAAATTATTTAGCCTGTTTAAGAATTGTTTGGAATTTGCATATCCTATTCCCAA
The DNA here is from genome assembly GCA_012518745.1 of Tissierellia bacterium. Taxonomy (GTDB): domain Bacteria; phylum Bacillota; class Clostridia; order Tissierellales; family Tepidimicrobiaceae; genus DUNJ01. The sequence continues at coordinate 2,996 of JAAYRM010000047.1, read as the reverse complement.
TGCATTCCCCACGTATTCCCTCTTCCTACGGCTATCCGCTCCCCCTATTAATCCCAATTCCATCAGATCCATCCTGCTGAACTCCTCTCTTCTTTCCATAACCATCGGCTTGGCCTTTGAAACTGCCTCTATGATATCCCCCTTGGTAGCATTCTCCACCCCTATATCTCCATTCATCAATGCCTTGCCCTGGGGAAGGAATGCATGCTTACAATTATCTATACTTCTGGATATATCCATTCTTATCCGCTCACCCGCATAATCTGGATCCGTCAATATTATAAGCCCTCGTCTCTCTGCAATGCCCCTTAAATTCTGGATAAACTTATCATCATAACCATAGCCACCTGTAGCTATTACCTCCGCTTCCAACGCATTCTTTACGGCTGTAATATCATCCCTGCCTTCAACTACTATAACTTCCCTTATCAAAATCCTCTCTCCTTACCGATATGGTGAAATCTCATATCTTATTTCAATCCAAATAGGTTCCTAGCGTTTTCCGAAGTCCTATTGGCTACTTCCTCAAAGGGTATATCCCTCAATTCGGCTATAGTTCCCGCTACATGCCCTACATATATGGGTTCATTCCTCTTGCCCCTATAAGGCTCAGGCGTTAGATATGGGGAATCGGTCTCGATTAGCAACTTATCCAATGGCACTGCCTTGGCAACCTCCTTAGGCACCCTTGCATTTTTAAAGGTTATGGGTCCCGCTAGAGAGATATAGAATCCCAGTTTAATATATTCCATGGCCATCTCCACGCTGCCGGAATAGCAATGCAAAACCCCTCTTAGGCTGCCATCCTGTGCATCCTTTAATATATCGAAGGTTGCACCCGCTGCATCCCTAGAATGGATTACCACGGGTAGGTCTACCTCCTTTGCCAGTTCCAACTGCTCTATAAACCTCTGCCTTTGAATATCCCTGGGGGATAAATCCCTATAGAAATCCAATCCGATCTCCCCTATAGCAACAACCCTATCCCTACCAGCCAGGGATCTTAGCATATCTATCGTAGAATCGCTCATCTCCTTAGCTGAATGCGGATGTATCCCAACTGCTGCATATATATTATCATAATCCTCCGATAGGGATACAGAACCTATGCTAGATTGTAGATCCGCCCCTATGTTTATTACCAAATCGACTCCATTTTCCTTTAGGGATTTTATTAAATCATCCCTATCCCTATCATACCTTCTATCATCTAGATGGACATGACTATCTATCAACATATAATAACCCCTTCCGTATAATACCTCATCTAAAATATTATATCATAAAAGCCTTAAGAGAATTCCCTTAAGGCTCTGCATCTCAATCTATGATATGGTGGCTCCAGAATCCATATCCTCCAACGTGGATATAAGGGTCAGCTCCCCATCCTTTTCCGCTGCCAATATCATTCCATTCGATTCCTCTCCTCGTAGCTTGATGGGTTTTAGATTGGCCACTACCACTACCTTCTTACCCACCAACTCCTCCGGCTTGTAGTATTTCTTTAACCCCGCTACCACCTGCCTATTCTCATCCCCCAACTTCAATTGCAATATCAATAACTTATCCGCCTTGGGATGTTCTACTGCCTCCATTACCTCAGCTACCTTTAACTTGATCTTAGCAAAATCATCTATGGTTATAAACTGTTCTTCCATGGATTTCTTCCCCTTTCTCTGCTGTCTCTCCAACCTCTCCTCTATCAGTCTTTCATTAGCCTCATTATGCCTTACCAATTCCTTCTCTATATCCAACCTTGGGAATAGTACATCTCCCCTTTTAACCTTCGTCCCTACTTCCATTAGACCCCATCTCTTAGCATCCTCCCAATCGATATCTGAGCCCAGACCCAATTGATCCAATATCAGCTTGGAGGTGTTCTCCATAAACGGATTTATCAATATGGATATTATCCTTATACTCTCTACCAGATTATATAAAACCGTATCCAATCTAGCCTTATCCTCCTTGATCAATACCCAAGGAGTAGTCTCATCTATATACTTATTGGTCCTCCTGATCAGCTTCCATATCTCCTCCAATGCCTGGCTATAGTCCAGCCTATCCATACTGTCCTCTACCTTTTCAGCTGCATTTATAGCTATCTCCACTAGGGATCCATCTATCTCTTCTTCCCTATCAGGGGATACCAATAGACCTTCATTATACTTTTCTACCATGGTGATGGTCCTACTGACTAGATTCCCCAAATCGTTAGCCAAATCCGAATTCAATCGCTGTAGAAACTTTTCCCTGGAGAAGGAACCATCCCTACCGAAAGAGAACTCTCTCAGCAAAAAGTATTTAAATGCATCTATACCATATAACTCAATCAAGGGTTCCGGATATATTACATTACCCTTAGATTTTGACATCTTATCCTCTTCAAATAGTATCCATCCATGCCCAAATACCTTCTTCGGCAACTCTATATCCAATGCTATCAATACAGCCGGCCATATTATGGTATGGAAGCGAACTATCTCCTTCCCTACCAAGTGGACATCTGCGGGCCAATACCTTTTGAATTTTGAATCATCCTCCGAACCATATCCCAGAGCGGTTATATAGCATAGCAATGCATCTATCCATACATATACTATATGCTTTGAATCGAAAGGCACCCTTATTCCCCAATCGAAACTGGTTCTAGATACACAGAGATCCTCCAACCCCTCCTTCAGGAAATTGTTCAGCATCTCATTCCTTCTGGAATCCGGCTGTAGAAACTCCGGGTTGTTTTTATATAGCTCTATGATATCATCCTCATACTTGGATAGCCTAAAGAAATAGGCTTCCTCATCGGTCAAATGGACCTCCCTTCCGCAATCAGGGCATTTTCCATCATCCAATTGGCTTTCCGCCCAAAATGCTTCACAGGGCGTGCAATATTGCCCCTCATATTTGGACTTATATATATCTCCCTTTTCATATAGCTTTTCAAATATCTTCTGCACACTCTTTTCATGCGCTTCATCGGTGGTCCTAATGAACTC
>JAAYRM010000046.1 GCA_012518745.1 Tissierellia bacterium | reverse complement strand
TTTCAGGTGCATAGGCTAGATAGGTAATCCTGGCTTCGATGATCTCTAGACCCGCTTCCTCTACCCTATTCTGTATCTCCTCACGAATCTTCTCCGCAACAATAGCGCTAGAACCCCTTAAGCTTCCCTCATCTGGTTCCCCATCACCCGTAGTATCTATTCCTTCTGCAACATCATAGGGATAGGTGCGAACGATATTCCTTAAAGCACTATCACATTGTAATGAAAGGTACTCTTTGAAGTTATCAACATTGAAAACTGCCTTTGAAGTATCTACCACTCTCCACATTACGGCGATCCCAATCTCAACAGGGTTTCCTAGAACATCATTGACTTTCTGTCTGCTGTTATTGAGGGTCATCACCTTCAAAGAGATCCTCTTATCATTTCCCACGGTATTTGTCTTGCTATCCCCCATGAGAATTCGGTTGGAGCCACCGCCACCGTCTACATCCCCACTCTGCCCAAGTCTAGTCTGCGCAGCAGGGTTTACGGCTATTGAAAATGGATTTACAAAATAGAAACCCGCCTCCTTTATTGTACCAATATAATCTCCAAAGAGAGTAAGTACAAGGGCCTCCTGAGGTCTGATTACCTTCAATCCGAAAAATGAAATTACCCCAGCGATGATACCTATTATCCCAGTAATCAAGGGTATTGCACCAATCGCCCCATGATTATCAATTGTAACGCCGCCAAATATCATCAATCCAATTGATAGTATTACAACAGCTAATATGAAAAACAACATCGGTAAGCCAGCACTTGGCTTTAAAACCTTTTCTTCCATACTCCCCACCCCTTTAATTTATATCTTTATGATATCATAATTATATCACATTGATATTGGACTATCAAGAAATTCTTTCCATAAAAAACACCCCCAGGCAAATAATCTAATTTTAATTAGACTACATACCTAGGGGGTATTATATCGTTCACAAGGTGATTATCCATTCCATCTACATATCCCTGGTTTGCTCTTTTAGCCATTCCTTTTCTTTATCATCCAAATATGGGGAGAGCCTATCATATACTTCATTATGATAATCGTTCAGCCATCCTATTTCATCTTCGGTGAGGAGTCCTATATCTATGCCATCTAGGTCTATCGGGCAATAGGATATGGTTTCAAATCTCATGAACTGACCGGATTCCGTTTCGATGTCATCCTCAACCACGGCTACATTTTCAATCCTTATCCCATGCTTGCCCTCCTTATAGACTCCGGGCTCTATCGTCACTACCATCCCCTTTTCCAACCTTATATCGTTCAATACTGGGGATATCCTATGGGGGCCTTCATGAACATTCAGTAGATACCCTATTCCATGCCCTGTACCCGATTTATAATCCAAACCTTCCTGCCATAATGGGTATCGAGCCAATGTATCCAAATGGGTTCCCGTGACACCATATAGGAATCTTGCGTTGATCAGGTTTATATGTCCCTTTAAGGTCAATGTATAATCCCGCTTTTCCTCCTCCGTTATCTCCCCCAATACTATGGTCCTAGTTATATCGGTGGTGCCATCGTAGTATTGACCACCGGAGTCCACCAAGAATAGGCCTTCTTTCTTCAATTCATTGTTGGAATCATCATCCGCACTATAATGCATCATGGCCGCATTCTCCTTGTAGGCTGCAATGGTATCAAAGCTAGGCTCTATGAAACCTTCCTGTTCCCTTCTAAATTCCTCCAACCTTTCAGCCGCGGATATCTCGGTAATTTTCATATTGCCCACATTTTTATCCAGCCAATATAAGAACCTGGTAAGTGCCACTCCATCCTTTATATAGGCATTCCTTTGATTTCTAATCTCCGTCTCATTCTTTA
>JAAYRM010000045.1 GCA_012518745.1 Tissierellia bacterium | reverse complement strand
TATTATTGCCATACGACCACCTACCTTAGCATGAGTGTTCTATTTCCAACCTCAACGACAACGGTTATGGTTATAAAGAACATAATGGCTATGGATAGTACGCTGATCAGCACCAATAGTAACGATTTATTAATTTCATCAAAACATTTAACGATGCTAGCGTTCCCAATGGGTTGCACTATAGCCGCCACTGCCTTATATACCAAAAGAAGGGTTAGAATTTTTACAACTGGTATTATACAGATTAATAATAGGATGCCTAATCCCACCATGCCTATTCCGTTCTTTAAGATTGAAGAACAGCCTACTACAGTCTCTACCGCATCGGATAAAAATTTTCCGATTATGGGTATCAGGTTATCGACGGCAAACTTAGCCGTTCTAATGGTAATCCCATCAACGCTACTACTCATCCCATACATGGTGATTACGCCTATGAATATGGTCAATGATATGCTTACCAATACTATAATTACCTGTCGCATCAATTCCGATAGCTTGGAGAATTGGACTTTTTGAGAGATATTGCTTATTATTCCAATAATAAAGGAAAAAAATATTAGTGGGAATACTAGATTCTTGATCAAGGAACCGATTACGTTGACCGCGCCTATGACCATGGGGTGGAAGAGTGATTTTACACTTGGTCCACCTATCGCGGTCAGCAATGTCAATAGCATAGGTAGTATTATCTGCATAAAGTTGACCATCTGTGATACGGTTTTTTCTCCCAAATCCAATGCCATCTTAAAGCTATTGATAATTAGCATGGAGAGTAGCATATAGCAGGCATAATGCGCCAATTTCGATACTGTATCCCCCTCAAAGGCGCTCTGTATATTGGTAAGCAAAGAGGAAGCAACAGTTATTATAAGGATCTGGGAGATCAACGCTAGATTATCGATCAGCCCGTCAGCAAATATAGCAATACCCCCTGCTATAATGTCCCGGGACTTAAATATTCCCTTACCCCTAATCATAGATAAGATGGTATCCTTTGCACTAATTTCGGGGTAATAATCCCGATTGTCCTGAACTATATCCTCTAATACCAATTCTAATTCCTGTAAATTTAAACTATCCAGTTGCTCGCTTAAAAAGTTTTCCGTTATCCCCCCATCCCCTTCTGCCATATCCTGCGAATATAAATAATTCGGATATACCAGCATAATTAAAATAATTATATAGAGAACTCTCCTAGTATCTATCATCCTATTCACCTTTACGGAAGTATTTTTGTTATCAGATCCATCAGGGCTAGTAAAATAGGCAAAGCTAATACCATCATAATCACCTTGGCCCCTAGCTCTATCTTAGAAGCGATCGCCTCCTCCCCCGCATCCTTGGATATCTGAGCCCCAAATTCCGCTATATATGCAATACCTATGATCTTTATGATGACGGAAAAGTAGGCAAATTCTACATTGGTTTTCGCAACCAGGCTATTCAAAACATCTATTACATATTTTAATTTATCTAGGATCATGGAAAATATTATTATACCGGTGGCTAGACTGACCAATAATGCCAGTTCTGGTTTTTGTAGCTGGCGTAATAAAACCGCAAGCACTGTAGATATAATCCCTATTCCAACTATCGATATGATCATCATTCCATCCACGCTCCCTAATATAGCTGAAACAGGGTCTTTATATTATTAAATAATTTACTTATGAGTCCAATAACGATGCCAAAAACTATCACCACACCTACCAATGTTGTAATGTATCCAAACTCCTCCTTACCTGCCTTATCCAAAACGGTATGAAGTATGGATAATAATATGCCTATACTAGCTATTTTAAAGATGAGATCAATATTCATACCCTTCTCTCCTTATAGTAATATTATTATAATGGCCAAGCCGGTTAGTATTCCCAAGTTCTTAAATAATCTTTCATGCTTATCCCTTTCATCCTTAGCATCTTCCTGTAGAAACCCAATTTGGTTTAATATCAATTGAAAGTTTTTTTCCTGATCCCGCCTGCTAGAAGAGCCGATCACCCGTCCTAAGGATAGGAATAACTCTATATCTTCTGCTGTGAAATGGAGGTCATCTTTTAAGGGTTTAATAATAGAGGAGAAGCTATAGAATATATCCCCCCTTCCATGTTCCATGAGATGCTCCCGAATATCCCGGAATATAAATGAAATTTTCCTATTTCCCTTCCTATGGATATTATGTAGGGCTTCGGGTAACGGGGTAGCACCGTAGACTATTTCGGTTTCCAACATCTTAAAACATTGCTCCATATAGACTAAATTTTTCAGCCTACTGGAATATCTACTGCCGTGATAGAATCCCATCCAGGTGGTAGAGAAAAGGATCAATAGGCTTCCCAATAGCTTTATAAACCCCATATACTCACCTCTTCCAATTCCTTGATACTTGTGAATCCATCTCCTTCTACGATATCCGCTATGGTACCTACACCTCTAGAATTATTTAGGAAGATATACCTTTTGAAAATTCGATCCTCTATGAGTAGTCCTAGGCTGCGCTTTGAAAGAAGATCCTCCATGGTATCCCCATGCACCGTAGCGATTACCTTAACCCCAGCTTTTAAAATCTCGTGGATGGATTTCACATCCGATATGCTTCCTATCTCGTCCATGGCGATGATATCAGGGGACATGGCCCTTAGAAATATCATAGTACCATCCTGTTTATTGCAATTATCTAAAACATCGGTTCTCAATCCAATATTATGTTGGGGAATCCCATTGTACATGCCCGATATCTCGGATCTCTCATCGATTACTCCTATTTTAAATCCCCTACCATTGGAATCATACGTTCCATTACTCAGGTTCCTGATCAGATCCCTTAGGATAGTGGTCTTACCGCATTGCGGCGGGGATATTATCAATGTATTATAGATGGTATTTTGATTGTTCGTGACATATCTAATTATTTTGTTAGAAACCCCTATTTTCTCCCGGGCAATCCTGATATTTAGAGAGGAGATATTTCTAATCGATTCGATTTCCCCATTGCTATATAATACCTTGCCACCTATACCAACCCTATGGCCTCCCTTCAGGGTTATAAATCCATTTTTAATCTCCTCCTCGAAGGCATATATGGAATAATTGCTAATTAATTGGAAGGTTTCATCTATATGTTCCTTGTCAACTAGAATACCCTTCCGATATTCATTGGTCAAAGCCCCGCCTTCAGTAATAAAATAATCCTTGTTATTAAAATATATATTCATCGGACTCCCATTTCTTAACCTAATCTCTTCAATAATCTTTTTATATTGAGTTGGGACATCCTCCAATACCCTGCTCAGGTCCATGCAGATATATTTTAAAATATTATTATAGGTTACAAGGTCTTTTCTCCCCACAACATGTCCTCCTTTATATATAAATATGATTGACATAAGATAATATGCAAAAAAAAAGATTTAAAGCAATTTTGCTTTAAATCTTTACGAACTCTATTTAGTCTTCTATAATATCCTCCACGGAACCACTGCAATCGATCTCGATACATTCGGGATCATCACAATCAAAATCCTCATAGGGGAAACAGTCCTCATCATCTTCAAACCCATATAGTTCGTCTTCCACATCGGTTAGATCCTCATCAATATAGCTTACATACTCCTCCAATTCCCCGTAGTTATCAGCCATCTCGATTATCGCATCGGCAAAGTCTTCCAATACATCTACTATGTTTATAAGTAACCTTCCATCCTTAGATTCTTGATCTATATCCAATCCTTGTGCCAAGCCCCTTAGATAGGCCACCCTTTGATAGAGATAATGCATATCGATCCCTCCCATTCTTTTATATCTTTATTATTCCCTAGATTCTTGATAAATACTCGCCTGTCCTCGTATCAACCTTGATAACATCGCCTATATTGATAAACAGTGGAACATTTAATGTAAATCCAGTTTCAAGCGTAGCTGGTTTTGTTGCTCCAGTCGCCGTATCACCCTTAACCCCAGGTTCAGTATGACTTACCGCCAACTCTACAAAATTTGGTGCCTCCACCTCGAAGGGTTTACCCTGATAGAATCTAATAATGGCATTATCATTCTCTTTAATGTATTGAATTGCATCCTTTACCTGACCCTCGTCTAGTGGCAATTGATCATAGGTTTCATTATCCATAAAATAATATAATGTGCCATCGGTATATAGGTATTGCATTTCCCTACGCTCTATATGAGCAATGGGATATCTATCATTTGGATTAAACGTAATATCCTTAATAGTTCCCGTCATAATATTCCTTACCTTAGTCCGAACAAATGCGGCACCCCTAGCCGTCTTAACATGTTGAAAATCCATAATCTGATATATACTACCTTCCATTTCAATAGTAATACCCCTTCTTAGATCACCTGCAGATATCATATTCTTCAACCTCCTAAGTATTGCGAATTATACTATTCAATGCTTCCAATGCTAATATATAGCTATTCGATCCAAAACCCGATATTTGTCCTATGCATACGGGGGTTATTACAGATTTCATCCTGAAATCTTCCCTTCCATAGATATTGGATAGATGCACCTCTATAATAGGTATATCCAAGGCATCCACGGCATCCCGTATAGCAATGCTATAATGGGTAAATCCACCCGGGTTGATTATTATACCCCTTACATCGCTATCCATTGCCAGATGAAGGCGGTCTATGATATCACCTTCATGGTTAGATTGGAAGGTTTTCACCTGTAAGCCCAGCTCCTGTCCCCTTATATGGAGGAAACCATCTATATCCTCTAGGGTACTATTTCCATATACAGTTTTATCCCTATTGCCTAGTATGTTTAGGTTTGGACCATGAATTACTAATATCTCTATTACCCTCATCCCCTCTGCACTAGTTTATTATATCAATCTTGAAAAATAACATCAATAAGCAATCCGCAAGAATTGATCTACAATACAATTTCCCACCTTTTCAATAGCCCTATTATCGATAGGGATTATGATATCCGCGCTATTGAGGTAGAGCTCCTTCCTATCCTTATACATCCTGCTAATTTGAGTACCAAGTGCCCCATCCTCTGCTAGTAGAGGTCTATGATTCAGGCTTGAGGTTTGGAGATTTCTGATAAGGGTATCCACTTCGCCCTTTAGAAAGAATATGATTCCATTCTGTCTCAGTAGCTTTATATTATCTTCGCATAGGATAATCCCCCCTCCGGTGGATATAACTGATTCAGTCATAGGGCATATTTCTCTTATGAGCTGTCCTTCCATCCTTCTAAAATAATCCTCCCCATATCTATCGAATATATGGGAAATATCCATCTTATTCCGAGTTATTAGTATATTATCCGTATCGATGAATTCCATATCCAGTTTACCGGATATATATTCACCAACCGAGGTCTTACCCGAACCGCTCATGCCTATTAATACTATATTCTTCACTTGCATCACCTGACTTATGTCATTTATGTCTGGGATTGTTCGCTACCTTTGCAATCGCTTTTGTAACCTCCTTAACTACATCTACATCGAATTGATAATCCAATGTATCCAGCTTTGCATATAGGCTACCTTTTTCCGTTACCACATATCTGGGTTCTAGGTTATTCAGGGTTAGGGCGGCAATATCCATTCGACATTTATCACAGGTACATATATCCACCCTGTCCTCTAATAGATCATCGATTATGTAAAACACCTCTGATTCCAATAGATTATATAGTTTCAATGTTTTCACCCCTATTATTTTATTTTCTTTTAATCAATTTCATCCTAAGGTCAATAAAACCGGGTATATGGACACCACACCGTTTTATTTTCTTAGCATCGTAATTAATCGCTATATTATCCCCTTCAAATGAAAAATTTCTAGTCAACATCAATCCATTACAATGGAATTCCATAGACGGATCCACGATGATGCTTCCATTATCGATGATTAGTATACCCTCTATATCAACGTTGCCTAATATCCAGATATCCCCCTCGATATACAATGTGCCCTTTAGCACTGCTCTATCTACACCCTCATCAGCGACTATACATATGGTTTTGGATCTCAGATTATCAGGTTTTGCTACCAGAAAGATCCTATCATTTTCGTTCTTGGCCCCTATGTATTCCCTTTTCTTAGGGATTTCAATATCATCCCTGAAATATTCCGCATATGCATCTCCATTGGCTTCAACTACTATATTGATCCTATCATAATCCGAACCATCTATTCCGATGGTATATCTAGCATCAAATGGAACCCTTATTTGCTCTTGTAACGCATCCATATAATCATTATAATCCTTTAGCCTATCCCCAGGGACATTATACTCCGATACCATGGGGATACCAAGCTCATAAAAATCGTTGAGGATATATAGTTTCGACATGAGATTATGGCGTATTCCATTGTATTCGCTAAAGGTAGTTAATTTGAGTATACGCCTATCATCTTCTATATCGAAGGCGAGATCAACCTTGCGATTGCCATCCTCCATCAATAGATCTTGGGTTCTTATATCTATAGGCCTAGTATCGAATATTCCGGTTTTTAAAAACTCCTCAATTCTAAGTGACAATAGGTCATGATAATATTCCATGTTCAACACGGTATAGATTTTACTCTCAGCTAGATAATAGACCTGTACGCTATCCTGGCTGGAACCAAGGATTAAGTATTCCATATTGGCCATATAGAATAGAAATGAAGAGAAAATCAATATTATGCTCATTACCAGCAATGAATTTATCACCACAAAACCTCGGTTATAATGCATATTTAATACCTCATATTTTAATGGATTACGGGGCATCTGATCTTGACCGTTGAATTAAAGTTCATCTCCCGGGATTTGTCGCTTTTAAGAACAAGATGCAGATCTATTGCCTTTGATTCAGAATCGATATCCGTGCGTTTGAAAAATATCACATGTTCGGCAACTATATTATATCCCCCAAAGAAACTAGCCCTTGGATAGAGCCTAGTGGGGGTATTTACGGCAATTCGATATAGCATATTCTCCCTTATGTAATATGTAGAGAAATTATATGATCCTGCTCCGTCCTGATTATTATCGGGGTCATGACTCATTATGACAAAACCAATATTATCCTTATATCTTAAATCTAGGTCCCTAAACCTATCATATCCTATATCTATTATCTCATCGGCATATCTGATCTCCCTTTTAATATACTCCAAGGCATAGCGTCCGTTTAATAGAATCTCATCCTCTTTCTCCGTGGTATGGCAGGCATTCGTAGTATAACCCAATGTAGAATATAGGGCCAATAATATTATAGCACCTATGGATAGGGCTAGCATCATCTCTATCAATGAGAAGCCCGCATCATTCCTGATCTTCTTCGGGAATAGGCATATTCGCCATAATTTCGACATCTGTTATCTTATTCGCCTCCTTAGGTAATGAGATCTCAACTCGTATCTTCCATAGTGCCCCATCCATATTCTCCTTATATATGATGCATAGATACCGGGGACTACTTGATTTAGCATCCAGGGGCAATTGTACCTCAACTGGATCTTCCTCTTTGAATGTCTCAATTAAATCTGCTAGTCTCATATCGTATATATATACATCATCCCCATTAGGAGGATAATCGAAGGATTTAATACGCTCTATAATAGATTCGGCCATGAATATCATATCCATCTTATCCTTGGCCAACCTCAATTGATGGGATGCAGTACCCAATATAGGTAAACAGGAAACCGTTATCAGGCCTATTAAAAACAGGCCCATCAATACTTCTATTAGAAAGAACCCTCTAGTATTCATATTCATTCAACCCTCAAATAAGGCCATTTTTATGGGATACCCCGCCATTAAGAAAACTATTTGAAATAGATATTTACCTTACCCGTCGCAGGGGCTATGGTAACCTCTATACTCTTTCCTCGGCTACCCCGCAACTCTACAGTTCCTGCCCTCAATGGTGAACCGGAACGGTTGAATACGATTTCATTGCCCCCAAAATTATTACCACATATGATCATTCCATTATCAAAGTTTTTCTTCTTGATCAACCTTCTCATGCTCTCTTGCTTATATATTCTGTATGAACTGCTATTGGGTATAATGGTAACATAGTATATTGTAGATTCTATTATTGCCCTATTTCGTGCATAATTTATATCATTTTTGAATTCGGTTATCTCCCTCTTATCGCTATTATTCAATATAGATCCATACCTTAGCGTAGGGATCAATAGAATTATGGAGATTATGCATATTACCATTATAAGCTCCACTAGAGTAATACCCCTATCATTATCCATAGATCTCCCCCTCGAGTCCACTAAACCTACCTAGGTATGATTAATATCCTTCCCTCTACCAGATCACTATCATCTCCTATGCCATTATGCTTTGCAATGATACTCCCCTTATCCTTGTTGCCATAAAGATCTATGCTGATACCGTCCAAGGTATCGCCCTTTTGCACGACGTAGAAATCAAAATGTTCTCCGTTGTTCTTATCCCCCCTAAGATAATTGGCCTCTAATTTATCAAATAGCATTATCCCGTATTCATCCCTATCGTTGGGGAGCTCTAAAAATATTCTCTCCAGCTTTAATGGATATAGGCTAGCATCCTGTGGGGGGATCGATTCTAGGTATCTCCACCCTTTCCAGTATATATTTCTAGACAAATTTATTTCAAGTCTTTCGCCTATCTGGCTCCTAAACTGTAAGCCCAATATTATAGGGGAATAGCGATATGAATAGGCCCAGATTCCTAGGGTATATGGGGCTGTTTCTACGATTATATCCCTATGCTCTAGATCTATATATGCTCTATTCACATCCCTAGCCGAAGCTATATTATATTCTAGCTTAAGGGAATATTTACCTGACTTTGCATTGCTAACCTTGGATAGGCCACCCTTTATATTGTTATGGGAGGCATCGAAATAGAATTTTCCATCATCGAAATCCTCTAGCAGCTTGCTCTCATAATCATCCTGCGCAACTCCCGAAACATATCCATCCCAATGCTCTTGTCCTGGCCTATAGTCCGTTCTACTTCCCGATTCCCCCGCCCTGGATCCACCATCATCTGCAGGCTCATCGTCGAGCCGGATATACCCATCGAATACCTCGAATGGACTCAGTTTTTCGCCATCGGATATGATCCTTACATCCCCCGGTTCCCTTTCCATTCCAGATATCTCGCCTAGCCCGTATATCTTCAGTTTTAAATCACCCGATATAGAACCATCATCATTTCCATCTATGGTTAAGTCAGATATAAATATTCTCTCTTCATTGGTGGATATTTTCTTAACGGTATCCAAAAGGTTATTATATGTACTTTTATAAGGAATAGAGATATCCATAACCCTGACCATTGATTCCCCGACCTGTTCCTCATATGGCCTATCAAATCTAAGATCCAATATTTCCATTAATTTATTGTCTAATAGATCATTCAATATATATATAATTTGAGGCTGTTCGATGCTGGAGAAATATCTGCCTAGTATAGCGGATTTTTGCTTATAGATCTCATCCCATTCTCTATGTATATCATCTTCCCTTTGTAGGAGAGAATTCATTTGTGATATCCTCTCTGAATATT
>JAAYRM010000044.1 GCA_012518745.1 Tissierellia bacterium | reverse complement strand
GATTTGGAAGGTGCGAGAGAGACCCAGGAGGAATGCAATAGGTTTGGAGTTGATACCCAGATATTGCAGGGGGATATGAGCAAGGGGGAGGAGGTAAACTCCATATTTGAAAGCATAATGGATGGGTTTGGAAGGCTGGATATATTGGTAAACAATGCTGGAATAACTAGGGATGGACTATTGATCTCCATGAAAGAAGAGGCCTTCAGGGATGTATTGGAGGTAAATCTATTCTCCGCCTTTCATACCATGAAACTTGCTGCAAGAATAATGGCGAGGAATAGGTTTGGTAGGATAATAAATATATCCAGTATAGTGGGGACTAGAGGAAATGCGGGACAGATAAATTACTCCGCTAGCAAGGCCGGACTGATAGGTATGACCAAATCTTTGGCAAAGGAGATGGCCAGCAGGAATATCAGGGTCAATGCAATTGCTCCGGGCTTTATAGAGACCGATATGACTGATAAATTGAGTAGCAAAGTCAAGGATAAGATGTTGGTGGAGATACCGGTCAAGCATTTTGGAAAGCCGGAGGATATAGCCAATCTGGCTAATTTCTTAGTATCAGATGAGGCTAATTACATAACCGGTCAGGTTATATCCATCGATGGAGGTATGAATATATGATGAATAGAAGACGGGTGGTAGTAACCGGATTGGGTGCCGTATCCCCAATAGGGAATACATTGGAGGATATATTGAATAGCATAAGAACCTCTAGGTCCGGAATCGATTTTATAGAGAATTTTGATACCAAGGATTTTCAGGTAAAACTGGCAGGGGAGGTTAAGGATCTAGATTTCGAAATCTATATAGACAAAAAATCCCTCCGCAGGATGGATAGGGTGAATTCCTTTGGATTGGTAGCAGGGATTAAATCCGTGGAGGATAGTGGATTAGATCTAGAAAAGGTGGATAGAGATAGGGTTGGTGTCTATATATCCTCCGGGATAGGTGGATTGCAAACCATAGAAGAGCAGAAGATGAGGGGAATGAAGAGTGGTTATGAAAGGGTATCGCCATTCTTTATACCGATGTCCATAGTAAATATGATAGCTTATCATGTGGCTAGCCATTTTGGTTTCCATGGTTCCTGCATATGCCCGGTGACAGCCTGTGCCGGCTCCAATTCGGCCATAGGAGAAGGGTATAGGAGCATCAAAGATGGCTATAGCGATATGGTGCTGGCCGGAGGAGCTGAGGCAAGTATAACGCCTTTGGGAACAGGTGGCTTTTCCTCCATGAAGGCTTTGTCTAGAGCGGATGACAGGGAAAGGGCGAGCATACCCTTCGATAAAGAAAGGTCCGGGTTTGTAATGGGAGAGGGTGCAGGCGTATTGGTGTTGGAGGAGTTGGAGCATGCCAAGAGTAGAAATGCAAGGATATATGGCGAGATAATAGGCTATGGCTCCACCTGCGATGCGGGTCATATAACTCAACCCAATAGCGAGGGGATATATGCTGCCAAGGCTATGGAGAATGCAATTTTGGAAGGTGGAATTGATAGGGAACAGGTAAACTATATAAATGCACATGGAACCTCTACGCCTTTGAACGATAAATATGAAACCGTAGCTATAAAAAGGGTATTTGGGGAGGGATATAGGGATATATCCGTAAGCTCAACTAAATCCATGACAGGTCATTTGCTTGGGGCGAGCGGAGCTGTAGAGGCGATAGTCACATTGGTCTCTATGATGAACGGGATAGTTCCGCCAAATATAAACTATAGGATTAAAGATGAGGAATGCGATTTAAATATAGTGGAGAATAGGTATAGGGATGAAGAGGTGAATTATGCCATCAGCAATTCCCTTGGATTTGGTGGACATAATGTATCCATACTATTTAAAAGGTGGGAAGGATAATGCAATTGAATTCAAACGAGATAGAGAATATAATACCCCATAGATATCCATTTCTATTGGTAGACAGGATAATAGATGGGGAAGAAGGGAAATGGGCATTGGGGATTAAGAATGTAACAGTAAATTAACATTTCTTTTCGGGGCATTTCCCAGAGCATCATGTGATGCCCGGTGTCCTTATAATTGAAGCCCTGAGCCAGGTGGGGGCTGTGGCTCTCCTATCGCTAGATGAAAACAAGGGTAAGATTGCCTTCTTTGCGGGGATAAAGTCGGCGAAGTTTAGAAGGGAGGTAGTCCCGGGGGATCAACTTCATCTGGAATGTCGATTGGAAAGGCAGGTAAGGAATATCGGCTTTGGCCGAGCTATCGCTAAAGTAGGAGATGAGATCTGCTGTACAGCGGAATTGATGTTTGCTATTAAGTAGCTCGAAGGCCTTGAATTGGAGAACTCTATTTGCTATTATTAAATTAAAACGATAAGGGTGAGCTAATGCTAGAGGAACTATTCAATAGTGTCTATGAAAAATTCAAATTGAATTTCTATAAGAGCATATTCAAAGGGCTTGAAGATAGGG
>JAAYRM010000043.1 GCA_012518745.1 Tissierellia bacterium | reverse complement strand
GGGGATGATGAGGATGAAGGAAATAGTATTAGCAGGGGGATGTTTTTGGGGAGTTGAGGAATACTTCTCTAGGATTGAGGGGGTAATATCCACTAAAGTAGGATATGCCAATGGCAGAACGGAAAACCCCACCTATGAGGAGGTATGTACGGGGACGACCGGCCACACCGAGGCCTGCTATATAAGATTTGATGAGAATATCATATCCTTGGAGGAGCTGCTGAATAGATTCTGGAATATCATAGATCCCACCCAATTGAATAGGCAAGGACCGGATAGGGGTAGCCAATATAGGACCGGCATATACTATATAGATAAATCGGATAGGGGTATTATAGATGATACCATGGAAATCCAAAGGGGTAGATACGATAAGCCCATAGTTACGGAGATAGAGCCATTGGAGGTCTTCTATGATGCGGAGGACTATCATCAGGAATACCTGAAGAAAAACCCAGGTGGATACTGTCATATAGATCTGGATGCCTAGGCAAAGGATTCACAAAAGGTATACGTTTGGCATTAAAGCTAAAGCGCATACCTTTTGTTCTATTTAAATAGATTTTTCATCATCGCTAGGGTTATATCGGCGAGGCTATCCACTATTAAATCCGCCTCGGATAGATCCTGGTTTCCCGAATTGGGATTTTGAAAACCGATACATTTCATACCTGCTGCCTTGGCTGCCTTTGCCCCATTACTGGCATCCTCTATGACTAAGCAATGGATGGGGGGGATATCCATCTCCTTGGAGGCCTTTAAGAAGATCTCAGGATCTGGTTTGCCCTTAGCCACATCCTCACCACTTATTAGGAAATGAAAATATCTGCTGAGATCAAATCTTTCCACTATCGTATTGATGGCCTTGTTATTATTGGATGAGGCCAATCCCAATTGGTAATCGGATTCATAGAGCATCAATAACAATTCCCTAAAATGATCCACAAGCCTCAATCTGTGAATATTTTCAATAAACCTCTTCTTCTTGATATCGACCATCTCCTCTACGGAAAGGTCTATATCAAATTGTCTTTTAAACGTGCTCCACATATAATGATCCGTTGTGCCTATAAAACCCTCGTATTCTTCCGGGGTAATCCGTCCGCCCAATTCCTCCAATAGTCCTATTTCCAGTTCACGATGTACGGGTTCGCTATCCACTATGACCCCATCCATATCAAATATTACTGCCTTCAAATTATCTCCCCTTTCCATTTGATTTACCTATTTGATTCCAATATAATAGGTATTGTTTGTTTAAAAGGCTTCGCATTAAATGTATAGTATCCTGAAAGCTATGTCAAAGGGTATAAGGGGATGAATAAAGTTCCAATAGGTATTGACACTACATACAGGGGTCTGATAAAATAAAACAACGACATATTGTACCATTATCTACATAAGGGGGAAAAAAATGATTATTAAGATAAGAAAGAGAGACGGTAGGGAAGTACCCTTTAATATGGAGAAGATTGCCAATGCCATATTCAAAGCGGCACAGGCCGCCGGTGGACAGGATTATGATACGGCGCTTAAACTAGCTGAAGAGGTTTCCCTAACATTGGATAGGAAGTTCAGAGACGAGATACCCGGTGTTGAGGATATACAGGATATGGTTGAAAAGGTCCTGATAGAAAATGGCCATGCGAGGACCTCTAAGGAATACATATTATATAGGGCTGAAAGAACTAGGGTTAGGGAAATGGACACCAGATTGATGCAATTATATGGAGATCTTACCTTCAAGGATGCCGAACTGGTGGATATCAAGAGGGAGAATGCCAATATAGACGGGGATACTGCCATGGGTACAATGTTAAAATACGGATCCGAGGGAGCAAAGAGGTTCTATGATCTATTCGTATTGAATCCCGCCCATTCCAAGGCCCATAAGGATGGAGATATGCATATCCATGATCTAGACTTCCTGACGTTGACTACCACCTGTTGCCAGATCGATATCGTGGAGCTATTCAAGGGCGGTTTCAGTACCGGGCATGGATATCTAAGGGAGCCGAATGATATCAGAAGCTATGCGGCATTGGCCTGTATAGCAATACAGTCCAATCAGAACGATCAGCATGGGGGTCAGAGCATTCCCAATTTCGATTATGGTATGGCCCCCGGAGTTAGAAAAACCTATAGAAAGCTCTACAGGGAGAATATGCTTAAGGGGATTGAATTATTGGTGGATGATATCGATCTAGTAAGCAATTTAAACAATATATTTGCACTCCTAGAGGACGAATACAATCTGATGCCCACCATAGCCAATAATGATGAATATATGCACAAGGAATCCGTATACCTAAATGAATTATTAGACGATACGGATCTGGTACAGAGGATTCAAGAATTTGCTGAAAGGAATGCCTATAGGGATACGGATCGGGCAACCTATCAGGCGATGGAGGCCCTGATACACAACCTAAATACCATGCATTCCAGAGCTGGGGCTCAGATACCCTTTAGTTCGATCAACTATGGCACGGATACTTCCACGGAAGGTAGAATGGTTACGAAAAACCTACTGCTATCCACAGAAGCGGGGTTGGGCAATGGTGAGACCCCCATATTCCCAATTCAAATATTCAAGGTCAAGGAGGGCATAAGCTATGCCGAAGGGGACCCAAATTATGACCTATTTAAGCTAGCCTGCAAGGTAAGCTGTAAGCGATTATTTCCAAACTTCTCATTCCTGGATGCACCCTTTAATGCCCAATACTATGAGGAGGGGCGTCCTGAAACGGAGATAGCCTATATGGGCTGTAGAACTAGGGTTATCGGGAATGTATACGATCCGTCCAGGGAGGTAGTGAATGGAAGAGGCAATCTAAGCTTTACTACCATAAACCTACCCAGACTTGGGATTGAGAATAGGGGAGATATTGAAGGGTTTTATAGGTCTTTGGATGAGATCATAAACCTAGCAGTTGAGCAGCTCATGGAGAGGTTTGAGATACAGGCTAGTAAAAAGGTTCGTAACTACCCATTCCTAATGGGACAAGGTATATGGATGGATTCGGATAAGCTGAAAAGGGATGATGAGGTAAGGGAGATTTTGAAACATGGCACCCTGTCCCTGGGGTTTATCGGTTTAGCTGAATGCCTGAAGGCCTTAACGGGCAGCCATCATGGGGAAGATGATAGGTCTCGGGAGATAGGACTTGAGATCGTAAGGCATATGAGGAATAGAATGGATGAGGCTAGTGAACAATTCAAGATGAACTTCACCCTATTGGCTACTCCAGCTGAGGGGACAGCGGGAAGGTTTGTAAAGATTGACAGGGAGAAGTATGGGAAAATTGAAGGGGTAACGGATAGGGAATACTATACCAATAGCTTCCATGTACCCGTATACCATAGGACGATAGCTTTGGATAAGATAAGAATAGAAGCCCCATATCATGAGTTGACCAATGCGGGTCATATAACCTATATAGAACTGGATGGGGATCCGATCAACAATCTAAGCTCCTTTGAGACCATAATAAGGGCTATGAAGGAGGAGGGTATCGGCTACGGATCGATAAATCATCCGATAGATAGGGATCCCATATGTGGATATACTGGCATAATCGATGATATATGTCCGAAATGCGGCAGGGAAGAAGGGGATATTAAATTCGATAGGATTCGAAGGATTACCGGATATCTCGTGGGAACATTGGATAGGTTTAATGATGCAAAGAGGGCGGAGGAAAGGGACAGGGTAAAACATCCCTCCTGTAGCCATGAATAAGGATAGCCATATGAAGGAACGGATTAAAATAGCGGGGATAATGCAGGAATCCATAGTAGATGGGCCGGGGTTAAGGTTGGCAGTCTTCACTCAGGGTTGCGTTCACAATTGTGCGGGTTGCCATAATCCCGAAACCCATTCCTTCGATGCGGGTTATTATGTATCCATCGGGGAGATATTGGAGATGCTCCAAGGGAACTCCCTATTGGAGGGCATGACCTTAAGTGGAGGGGAGCCCTTCCATCAGGGAAGGCTATGTGGTATATTAGCGGAACGGACGAAAAAGATGGGGCTGAATGTGTTGACCTATACGGGATATACCTACGAAGAGCTTATGTATGAGATAGATTTTAATCCGGGTTGGAAGAAGCTATTATACTCTACCGATATATTAATAGATGGAAGATTTGATATCAATAGGAGGAATCTATTGTTGAAATTCAGAGGTTCGGAAAATCAGAGGATAATAGATGTAAAGAAATCATTGGAACAAAACAGGGTGATCCTAGCCGATATAGAGTAGGAAATTGATATAGAATAGGAAGCCGATAATATTGAGAATGAGTATATATGATTATAAATAGGCATAAAAAAATGGTGGGCGATATTGGACTTGAACCAATGGCCTCCACGATGTCAACGTGGCGCTCTGCCAACTGAGCTAATCGCCCCCCAAATGAATTACCTATATATCTTAACATAATATTGCAATTTATGCAATTATAATATGGTTTTTCTTAATTCATCACCCGATTTTGGCGATAGATAGGCTAGGGGGATATCGAATATGGAGAAAGCACCCCTTTGACCTTCCAATGATAGCCTATGGGCAGCACGGGCAAAGGCCACCAGGACGGATGAGGTGAACTGAGGATTATGGTCCAGTGTTAAACCATATTCTATTCTATGATTATGTTCTTCGGCAGTCCTACCCGTATGGATTACAAAACCTCCGTGGAACATATTGGAATGATCATCTATCAACTCTTCCTGGGTTATAAAATGAACGGTTGTATCATAGCCTAGGAAATAGCCCGGCATGGATTTTATCTCCTCTTCAATCCTCTCCATATCCTTGGAATCATATGGCACCACATAGCAGACCCTCCTATGTCTCTCTTCGGCCTGTAGATCTGGATTGTTACCAGCCCTGATATCCTCGATAGCCTCTTCCAATGGGATCGTATACTGTATGGCATCCCTTACACCATCGATTCGACGGATAGCATCGGAATGACCCTGGCTGACCCCCTTGCCCCAGAAGGTATAGGTTTTACCAGCTGGGAGGATGCATTGGGCCATCAGGCGGTTAAGGGAGAACAATCCCGGGTCCCATCCTATCGAAAATAGGCTGACCGTATCGGATTCCTTTGCAATCCTGTCTATTGTATTGAAGTATTCTGGTATCTTACCATGATTATCAAAACTATCCACCGTATTGAAATTTGCGGCAATCTGAGGGCATTGCTCGGGAAGATCACTAGCGGATCCACCACAGAGGATCATCACATCTATCTCGTTCCTATAATCTAGGACTTCATCTATATGAACTACATATGAATCGGTATCTATATTGGATGGATTCCTCCTGGTAAAGATAGCCTCGAGGATAAAATCCTCATTCTGTTCCAGGGCCAATTCCACTCCCCTGCCTAGATTGCCATATCCAACTATTCCTATCCGTATTTTATTGGTCATATTATACACCCCTATTATGATTATAAATTTATATATAGCTTAGCATAGTCGATTGGGTTTAGCCACCCCCATATGATAAGATGGCTATATGGGTATGTTATATCCATATAAAAACAAGAATAGGTAGGTAATGAATTGATGCTATATATATACATGGAGGGCCATGATTTCAGATATGATCTATTTCATCTGGCTAAGGTTTTTTGGCCAGATATCGAAATTGTATTCCTAGAAGATAGAGATGAATATAGGGGGGAAGGATGCCTTCTTGAGAGTATTCTATATGAAGAAGATGGCGAGGCATATGCAAGAGCCAATATATATCTAGATGGACATTGCCATCCCGGACAGTCCAAAAGGATGGATGATATAGATATAGGAAGGGATTCCGGCATAGCTATTATCAAAAACGGTGTCAAACAGACAATATATGATGCCCTGCTATCCATATCCGCTAGAAGGGCACCATGGGGGATCCTGATGGGCATCAGGCCCGTTAAGATAGTTCATGATCTATTGGATAAGAGGTTAGCGGATAAACGGATATTGGAGATCTTAATAGGGGAATATAGATTGGATTTACGGAAGGCGAATCTGCTAGTGGATATAGGTAAAAGGCAGAGAAAATATATCTATCCTATGGATGATGATAGGTTTAGCCTCTATATCAGCATTCCCTTCTGCCCTAGTAGATGCATCTATTGCTCCTTTCCATCCGTGCCCATATCAAGATATGCGGATATGGTGACAGAATATCGGGATAGGCTTATACGGGAAATAGAGGGGATTGGGAAGCTCATGGCGGGGCATAGGATCAATACCGTATATATAGGGGGCGGAACCCCCACGGCCATTCCCGCAGCCGATTTGGATAGAATAATTCGGTCCGTATATAAGGTCTTCGGTAGGAAGAGTATTGGGGAGTTTACGGTGGAGGCTGGAAGGCCGGATACCATAACGAGGGAAATGTTGAATATGCTAAAGGGAAACGATATAGGGAGGATTAGCATAAATCCCCAAACCATGAATGATGATACATTGAAAGCCATAGGGAGATATCATAGTAGTATGGATACCGAGAGGGCGTACTACCTGGCCAAGGAAATTGGATTCGATGTAATAAATATGGATTTAATAGCCGGCCTGCCTTCCGAGGGAAGGAAGGATATTATAAATACCCTTATGGCTATAGAGGAGCTGAATCCGGAGAATCTAACGGTTCATACCCTAGCCGTCAAGAGGGGATCGAAGTTTGAAAGAACTATGGATAGGTATAGGATTGGGGGACAGGAGACCATAGAGGAGATGCTGGAGGAATCAGCCAATTATGCATATAGGATGGATATGAAACCCTATTATCTATATAGACAGAAACAGATAGCCGGCAATTTTGAGAACATAGGCTATAGCAAGGAAGGTATGGAATGTATATATAATATAGCTATTATGGAGGAAAGGGAGACCATAATGGGAGCGGGAATGGGGGCGGTATCCAAGGTACTACTCCCAGGGAAGAGGATAAGAAGGGTGCCCAATTTCAAGAGCATGGAGGAGTATATGGGTAGGGTAGATGAGCTATTAGAGCGAAAGCGGGCGGGTTTAAATTTTGAGGGCTAGGTATATATACCTAGCCCTCAAAATTATGCAATTGCCTCATCTAATTTTGTTCTATATATTGTTATCAATTCTTCTTCAGTAACATCCTTGCTGGGCCTATCCAGAATTATCTGACCCCTATCGAGCATGATTATCCTATCGGAATACGCTATGGCATCTCTCATATTATGCGAGATCATTATGGTGGTTATCGAATACTTCTCTATCAATTCCTTCGTCTTCTTCATTACCACATTGGATGTCTTGGGATCTAAAGCCGCTGTATGCTCATCCAATAGCAATAGGTCGGGATATTTCATGGCTGCCATGATCAGGGATAGGGATTGCCTCTGGCCCCCGGATAGAAACTGTACCTTGGTATCCAGCTTATCCTCCAAGCCCAGATCCAGATCTTTGAGAAGATCGATATATCTATCCATGTTCCTCTTCTTGATCAGCCTGCGCAATGTAAATCTTTCACCCTTTTTATCCGCGAGTGACATATTTTCTAATATGGTAAGGGAAGGGGATACCCCCATGGAGGGATCCTGATATACCCTTCCCATATGGATGGCCCTCTTCTCCTCCCTCAGATTGGATATATCCTTGTTTTTCAGGACTATCTGTCCTTCATCTTCTTGTATATTGCCACCGATTATATTGAGGAGGGTACTCTTGCCGCATCCATTGGGGCCTATGATGGCAGTACATCTATTGGCCTCTATATCTAAATTGAATCGATTGAATACCTCTATCTCGTTATCCATATCTTTATTAAAACTCTTCGATAGATTCCTTATTTTCAGCATAGCTTTCCCTCCCCTTTCCGTTTTTAAATCCAAAGATATCCCCCGCAAAATTATTATAGGATATAAATATAATGACTATTATCGCCGATATAGCCTTGAGATCCGAGGGTTCCAAGCCCAAATCTATCGCGATTCCACCGATGAGTCGATATATTACGGCTCCTAATATCGCCCTTGTGGTTCCCCTTATCCTATTGGAACTCTTTCTTATGGTATCCCCTATGATAATAGATGCCAGGGCAACCACTATGATGGAGCTGCCCATGGTAATATCCGCGAAACCCTGATATTGAGCCATGAGGGCTCCACTCAGTGCTACAAGGCCATTGGCCATCATCAGGCCCATGACCTTATACTTATCGCTATTTTCGCCTAGGGACCTTACTAGGGACTCGTTATCCCCTGTAGCTATCAATAAATAGCCTGATTCTGTTTTCAGAAATAGGTCCAATACGATCTTTATCAATAGGACGATGGCTATTAATAATGCGATAGATGACCCCAGTTTCGTAGCTATACCATGATCGAATATGGATCCATAGCTAAATAGGGGTATATTAGCCCGCCCGTTAACCTTTAAATTCGCAGAATACAGAATGGTCATCGTCAATATCCCCGCCAATAGGGGTTTGATCCTCAACTTGGTGAATAGAGTTGAGGTCAATAGCCCCGCCAAGGCGCCAAAGCAAAATGCTATCAAAGTACTCATTATAGGGCTTAATCCCATGGCTATGAATTTAGCAAATATAAAAGCACCTAATGGGAAGGTTCCCTCTACCGAAAGATCCGCAATATCGAGTATCTTATAGGTTAGAAAGACCCCCATGGCTAGAATTGCAAATATGAGTCCTTGTTCTAGGGATGTAATGATCAAAGCATTCATCCTTCAGCCCTCCAATCCATCTTTCTAAATACTATTCTAATCATTCTCCAACCTCTATGACATCCTTAAATATTGGCAGATCCGGATCCAATCCCAGAGCCTCCAAGGTTTTAACATTTACCGTGGTTACGGTCTGTTCAGCCAATCCAACGGGGATCGAGGAAGGTTCCTTGCCATCTACCAGGATCTCCTTGGCCATCCTCGCGGTCTGTTTACCTAGTTCATAGTAACTCAATCCGTTTGTGATCAGCAATCCACCTTTAACCTGAGTTTCCTCGGCTGATACGGTTATCATATTGTTTTCTATGGCCTTCCTAGATGTCAACTCTACGGAAGCGGCCATCATATTGTCGGTAAGCATATATAGGGCATCCACCTTCTTGACTAGGGCGTCTATTGCCTGTGGAAGTTCATTGACATTATTGACGCCGATGACCTCTACCTTCAATCCGATATCCGGGGCCAATTCCTTTACCTCTCTTACCTGAATTTCCGAATTGGGTTCACTTGTATTATATAATATGCCTATAGTCTCGATATCGGGATCTATTTCATTAAACATTCTCAGTTGCGATTCGGTAGGAGCCATATCCGAGGTACCGGTGACATTACCACCTACATCTTCCCAATCGCTGACAATTTCAGCTTCCACCGGATCCGTCACCGCACTAAACAATATAGGTATTTCGGTGGTAGCCTGCTTAGCTGACTGGGCAGCCGGTGTGGCTATGGCATATATTAAGTCCACATCATCTTTGATAAATTTCTGAACAATACTGATCGTGTTGGGAATATCCCCTTGGGCGTTTTGGTAATCGGGTTCAATATTGACACCCAGTTCCTTTAATCCATCTACAAAACCTTGTCGGGCATCGTCTAATGCCGGATGTTCCGTCAATTGGACAATCCCTATCCTATAGGTTTGATCTTCGAGTGAAGTATCTACATCCTCACCTTTTGGGCTACAGCCCGATAGGGCTATCGCTCCGATTAAAACCAATGAAATTAAACCAATAATCCTTCTACTCCGCATTTAACTGACCTCCTTTTTAAGTTTGCCGGATTGAATGTATGAGAATGGATAATAAAAAATCCTCCGTCTCTA
Source organism: Tissierellia bacterium (assembly GCA_012518745.1). Classification (GTDB taxonomy): domain Bacteria; phylum Bacillota; class Clostridia; order Tissierellales; family Tepidimicrobiaceae; genus DUNJ01. Next base: position 7,918 of record JAAYRM010000043.1, on the reverse strand, counting down.
TAAATATAGTTATGCAACTATACCTATAGGGACGAAGGATTCCATATTCGCGGTACCACCCTATTTATGACAAAAAGTCACCACTCAATCAGACCTAACAGTCATATCCCTTGTAACGATGGGCTTTCGGGTTCATCTACTTGATAATTCTTTAAACGAACCTGCTTAGGAGTGAATATTACATATCGCCTTAATATTGGCTTTCACCTAATCCAATTCTCTGTACTTAAGGTTGGATATCTTTCTCTCCATCAAAGCATTTATTTATATTGTATAATATAATAGTACTTTGGTGATCAAATGTCAACAGTTTTTTTAAAATATTTTTGAATATAAGAATCCTGGGGTATTTACACCATATAATATATGGTACTATATGATCTATAGAATAGAAATCAGTATAGCGTAGGGTGCCTATGGGTAATAGGAAGATAAGATGGTGCAGAGCAGCTCATAAGAAAATGGGATAGTAGGGTTGACTTAAAATGAGGAGGGAATAGGAATGAGGATGCCGGAACCAATTAGGTTTGCAGATTTACCAACTAGGATAGAGAAGTTGGGAAGGTTAAGCGATGAGCTTGGAAAGAATATATATATCAAAAGGGATGACCATACCGGAATCGAAATATCGGGAAATAAGATAAGGAAGCTAGAGTTTGCTGTAGGGGAGGCCCTTGCGAATGATTGTGATTATTTAATTACCTGTGGGGGGATACAATCCAATCATGCTAGAGCTACCGCTGCCGTGGCAGCTAGGTTGGGCATTGGAGTCGTCTTAGTGCTAAGGGGGGACGAGAATAGCCCATCCGAAGGAAATTATTTCTTGAATAGGATGCTGGGTGCGGATATAAAGCTAGTAACGCCGGAAGAGTATAGGGATGATAGGGCAGAGATAATGGAGGGGATAAGAGCCCAATTGGAGGAGGAAGGGCATAGGGGATATATAATACCAGAAGGGGCTTCCAATGGGGTGGGTTCTCTTGGATATTATAAGGTGATGGAGGAGATATTGGATCAGGAGGAGCAGATGGGGATTAAATTCGATGCTATAGTGGTTGCAGTGGGTTCCGGGGGTACATATGCTGGCCTATACTATGGAAACGAGGTACATAGAAATCCTGCAACTATATATGGGTTCAATATCGTAAATAATAGGGAGCATTTTCAAGGGGTGGTGCTGAACCTATTGCGGGAGATTTCCAATTATACGGGAGAGCATATATCCGTTGCAATGGATGATATAGATATAATCGATGGCTATGTAGGGTTAGGATATGCATTAAATCAGCCACAGGAAATAGAATCTATCCATCACATAGCAAGGCTGGAGGGGTTGATTTTGGATCCTGTATATACGGGGAAGGCCATGTATGGATTAATAGAGGAGATTAAAAAGGGTAATTTTGATAAGCACGAGAATATACTATTTATCCACACGGGAGGTCTATTTGGTTGGAATATGGATCAAAGGGATCTTTTAGGCTCTCTATAGGTAGGCGAATACGCTCACAAAATAAGGCGGTCAAAAGACCGCCTATGCTTTAATCCAAACTGAATCCTGATACCCTTATTACCCGCTTGACTACCGTATATAGAAGGGCTGTACCTACCGCATTTACCACGACCGTGGGAAGGACTACGGTGACCATCAGGCTCGACATCGGGGCTGGAAGGCCTACGATGAATAGAGCTGATGCTAGAAATGCCGTGCCGCTTACCAAGGTGCCAAGGCCACCTATTAAAACCGTGACCATCAGATTAAATCGTTCACGAGGGATGAGCCTTATAATGGGAAACAATACGAAGCATGCTACCAGTTTATCGATGACATTGGGTATCTGTCCCCCGGGGAACGCAGTCGTCATTGCCGCAAGCAAACCACCTAATAGGCCGGTTAAAAGGGTGTTTTCAAATGTAGGATTTATTATTAAGGATATAAATACGAAGGATAGGAGAAAGTCGAATTTCATCCCACCCAATATACCCGGTGTAATCTGATGCAATATAAGGCCAGTGGCCAATAGTAATGCTGTTAAGATATTATTTCTTAATTTCATAATACAACTCTCCTTTTTTGTTTGTATTCCTTGATTTTTCCAGCCACCTTCTTCTGTTCACAACATACTATTCACCACCTTCTTAACGATATTTTAAAATTCTAATAAAAAAAGCCCTTCAATCCTATAAAAGGACGAAAGACATATATTCGCGGTGCCACCTTAATTTAGACCATCTAATGCATAGATGATCCCTCTATGGGATACGAAACCAACGGTTTGATATCCTGATTCCTATAACGGGAAATGCCCGACATTAACTACTCTGGAAATACCATTTCATTAAGTTCCTTGTAGACCCATTCATTAAAAGGTTAGCTATCGGCTCCCACCAATCCCGACTCGCTGAAACTACGCCTGTTTAATTACTATTTCTACGCACTGAATTTGTTTTATTTTCTAATATCTTATTATACTAGGATAGAAAAGTCAACCTTTAATTCCATATATATGACTAAATGTTGTATAATATGATTATGGATTCTATAGGGGGATGAGATTATAATGCATTCGATAATAGGTAGCTTGCCACGGATAATTGAAAATGGGATTGAGAGGGCCGAAACCATAATAAATTCCCCAGAGATTTCTATGGGGAGGAAGGAGATTGTTTATCCTATGGGTCATGGGGAGGCTGACCCAGATACCAAGGCGTGGTCCAATCGGCTATATAGGGCTGATAATCTGATGGCGATTAAGGATTTATTACGGAGGGGTTATAGGGGTGAAATCGATCTGATATATATAGACCCCCCATTCCTGACGAAATCTAGGTATAGAGGTAGGAGTAGGATAAAATATGGGAATGACGAGAGGAATATAGAATATCTAGCATATGATGATACATGGAAGGGCGGGTTAGCAGCCTACTTAGAAATGATATACCCTAGATTGTATCTGATGAGGGAACTCTTAAGCGATAGGGGCAGTATATATATCCATTTGGATTATAGGACCGTCCACTATGTGAAGGTATTGATGGATCAGGTATTTGGGCAGAATAATTTTCTAAATGAAATAATATGGTCCTATAAGTCGGGTGGTACGAGCAGAAGATACTTCTCAAGAAAGCATGATAATATATTGGTCTATAGCAAGACCAAAGATTATATATTCAATGTACAGAAGGAGAAATCCTATAATAGGGGTTTCAGGCCCTATGGTTTTAAAGGGGTTAAGGAATATGAGGATGAGATGGGATGGTATACCTTGGTCAATATGAGGGATGTATGGGCCGTAGATATGGTGGGCAGAACATCTGGGGAGCGGGTGGATTATGATACCCAAAAGCCTGAAAATCTGCTGGAAAGGATAATATTATCCTCCTCTAACGAAGATTCCATCGTAGCGGATTTCTTTGCCGGCAGTGGCACCACCGGGGTAATGGCCGATAAATTGAACAGAAGGTGGATACTGGCGGATAATGGGGCATTGGCAACAGTGACCACCATCAAAAGGTTGTTGGAAAATGATGTCCTACCCTTTAGCATAATAAGATCGCCTGACGATTTGGATATGGCGGGCAAACTGACGATCAGGGATATCAAATTGATAACCGATGAAGAGGGGCGGGAAGGGTTGGAAATAGAGTTAGGCGATTATCATTTCAATATGGACAATATGGATATAGGTGGAAAGAATAGAAAAATAATCGAAGAGGTTGCAACGGATGAACCGTTGGCATTGATAGATTTTATAGGGATAGATATGGATTATGATGGGGGTATACCCATAATAAATTGGCAGAATTATAGGCGAGGTGATAGAATAATCATTGAACCCAAAATAAATATCTTCAGTGGGGGTTTTAAGGGTAAGGATATATATATAAGATATATGGATATATTCGGTCAGGAGAATTGGATGGTGCATAGGATATAGCCATCTTCCACAGGACAAGCCCATATAATAATATTATATAACAATATCATATAACAATATAGAGGTGATAATATGTATAAACTGGTTGCCGTAGACTTAGATGGCACCCTGTTAAACGATGAGAAATGGATTTCCGAAGAGAACATGGAATTATTCAATAGGCATGCGGATAGGGGATATGAGATCGTGATAGCGACTGGTAGGAGGTATTGGTCCGCTAAACAGTTGACTAAGGGGATTAATGGACCCATGATAATATTGGCCAATAACGGAAATGTGGTAAGGGAAGCAATTACCGATAGCACGATCATTACCAAGTATTTAGATCTAAATGATTTTAGATTTCTTATAGAGGAAGGAAGAAAGCGAAAACTACATCCTATTGTCCATGTAAATAACTATGATGAGGGCTATGATGTAATAATAGAGATGGATAAGGATCACGAAAATTATCATAGCTATTTAAAATGGGCTGGGGATAGGCATAGAAAGGTGGATAGCTACCTTGAAATCGAAAATGACAGGATATTGGTGGTCGTATATGTGGGGAACAAGGAGGATATCGAGGATTTCCATCTAGAGATAATGGAGAGGTATCCCACGCGATATAGTTCGCATATAATGGAGAATATCCAGATAGCTGAATCCCTACTGGAGGTAATGAACCCCCAGGGCTGTAAGTGGTTAAGCCTATTGGAATATGCTGAATCAAAAGGGATAGATAGGTCGGAGATCGTAGCTATAGGGGATGATAATAACGATATACAGATGATCAAGAATGCGGGTTGTGGGATTGCCATGAAAAATGCAAGTGAGGGAGCCAAGCGGGTGGCAGATATAATCACCCAAAAGGACAATAATGAATCTGGGGTAGCTTTTGAATTAAAAAGAATTTTGGGGTTATAGGGATGGAATTATATTAAAGGGTAATAACCTTAAGAATATAATATATAAATTAAAAGTGAGGTGCATTCATTATGGTCAAGTATATACTGGGGTTGCAGGGTAGCGGCAAAACCAAATGGTTGGTGAATAGGGCAAATGAGGAGATGCTAAAGGGCAACGGGAATATAGTGTTCGTGGATGTGGACGATGATCATATATTCAATCTAAATTATACGATAAGGCTTATAAATGCCGTGGAATTCAAGATATCCAGCATCGAAGCCCTCTACGGCTTTCTATGCGGCATAATCGGTCAGGACTACGACGTGGAGAAGGTATATATAGATGGAATATATAAGATTATGAAATTGGATATAGATGCCATGGAGGAGTTATCAAAAAAACTTGGTATAATAGGGGAAGAATTCGATGTGGAGTTCTTTATAGGGGCCGACTTTAGACTAGAGCAGCTGCCTCAGGCGTTAAGGGATAATTGTATAGAGTTGGAAACAGAATAGGCAATCTATTCTGCTTCCAGTGGAGTCATTATCTCATGGATTGCTCGTGAAGTGGTCTAAAGGTAGCGCAATCGGTTTCTTCAGTTGTGGTGGCATTTCTCGGTTGAATTTCGATTTCAGCTGCACTGCAATAGTCACCCTCGACGTGATAATGACAGGTGTTGACGATACATTTTACTCCATCTAGTGCTTCATCTTTTTTATCTACATGCATAGCAAATCTCCTTTCATATTTTAATGATATCTAAAACTATCTTGTGTTTTTTTTAATTATTTATACTAGAAGTATCTGAGGGTTAATAAAATGGTTTGAAGGGGAATTTTATGGGAAAAAAACAAAGACTGGATAAAATCTTATCCAATATGGGATATGGAAGCCGAAAGGATATAAAAAGGGTTATCAGGGATGGTAGGGTAGAGGTGAATAATAGAATCGTAATGGATAATAGCCTTAAGATAGACCCATATGTGGATAGGATCACCTTGGATAATATGAGGATACAATATAGGGAGCATATATATCTGATGTTGAATAAGCCAAAGGGCGTGGTATCCTCGACTAACGATCCAATGAATAGGACCGTATTGGATCTGGTAGATATAGAATATTTGATCTTTAAGCCCTTCCCTGTCGGAAGATTGGATAAGGATACGGAGGGTTTGTTGCTCTTGACCAATGATGGGCAATTAGCGCATGAGCTGCTTTCCCCTAAAAAGGGCGTACACAAGACCTATTATGCAAAAGTGAACGGGACCGTAGATGATTCCCATAGGGAGTTATTCTCAGATGGCATATCATTAGATGATGGCTACAGAACCCTACCAGCTGAACTTAAAATCTTCGAGTCCAATCTATTTTCCGAGGTAGAACTAACCATAAGAGAGGGAAAATTTCATCAGGTTAAGCGGATGTTTCAAGCCATAGGTATGGAGGTAATGTATTTAAAGAGGATATCTATGGGGGAACTTAAATTAGATGAGACCTTGGAATTAGGGGAATACAGGGAATTGACTGAAGAGGAAATTGCATTATTGAAGGAAAAACGGTAGAGATTGTGATATAATCTATGTAGATCAACTATTTAGAAAGGTGTTGGAATTGGTTTTTCAGGAAAGAGAAGATAAGTTTCAGGATTTTTTTGATAATAGGAGCTCCCTGATCATTCAGTATGCCAATGGGGATATCTCAAAGCGTGAATTCTTGGAGTATAACTTTGATATAGTACGGGATATGAATATAAAACCATTTTCTAGAATAGATAGCTATGAAAAAGGGATGTACAATTATCAATACTATAATGTATTGGCAAAGTACTATAATATGTTGGCCAAGGATGCTAGAAGATCCGAGGAGCATAAAAAGGACTATACCTATTATAAGGATAAGGGGACCCAATATTACGAGGATAAGGATAAGGCTACATTGGAACTGTTGAGGTATCTGAACTTCTCCAATATGGAGGCCTACTTTATACAGGTGGAGTCCAAATACCTTCAAGATAAGCTATACGAAATAGTCCTATTGGATTACGAAGAAGCTATATTTCATTCCAAAAGCCATTGGCTATTACGGATGCTGAAGGAAGAAGGGGTCTTTGTAGAGGATATGCGGATATCTCTCATCGATGAATATATAAACGAAAGGTATTAAAACAGTAGATTCTTCTACTGTTTTTTTATCATTGCAGATCATATGATCTATCCCATACCACAGAAATTCTAACTGGTAAGTATATCCAATATCTCACCTATGGAACTATTTAGCGGTATCCTATACATACCATGCCTGAGCTTGGTTTCCAGGTTAGATTTCTTGATCTCCTCCAGGAATATTGCCTTATCTTCGATTAGGCCCTTAATTATCAATGCATCTCCGATACTTGAAGATGTAGAGCCTGCTGGAATATATAGTTCTATTAGGGTGCTCGATGGTGATTCATTCTGAGGGGTTGGAGATATATCATCCGGTAGCTCCTCATCGCCTTCTTCGGAGGGTTCTGAGCTATCATCTTCGTACCCATCCTCAGATATGGTTTTCGGGGTATCAGATGCTATTTTAATATCGTTTGGAGCAAATAGTCCACCTAGCCTCCAGTTGATGACGAGGATGACTACGACTATTATAGCGATCATGATTATATAATCTATACCATCATATAGTATATCCTTTATTCTTTCCAACAGATCTTCCATATAGACTCACCTCTTTTAAATCCTATTTCGAACGGGTTTTGATATATTGTTAGTATATAATATAATTATAGCATAAGAATAGGAAAAAGGTGAGGGTTTTGAAGGAGATCATTATTTGGAAAAATGATGCGGGGCAGAGGCTAGATAGGTTCTTAAGAAAGTATCTAGCCAAAGCATCCAAGGGGTTCATCTACAAGATGATTAGGAAGAAGAATATAGAATTGAATGGACGGAGGGCATCGCCGGATACCATCATATCGGAAGGGGATACCATTCAACTCTATCTAGCCGATGCTACCATCGAAAAATTCAGGGGGGAGCTTAAAATCATTGAAAGCAATCTTACCCCGGATATCGTTTATGAAGATGATAATATAATTTTAT
>JAAYRM010000042.1 GCA_012518745.1 Tissierellia bacterium | reverse complement strand
CTTAAATACATCCTTCATCAATATTTTATCCATGCCAACGCTCGCAGCTAATACCCCAGCACCTACATAGGGTATATTCATCAATTCAAATAGACCCTGGATCGTACCATCTTCCCCATTAGTACCATGTACCGTTGGAAATACTATATCCACCCTATCTATTACTTTCTTCCTAAAAAGCCCTATGCTCTCCGGATGTAGATATATATTATGATCATCCGCATTGGCTGAAAACACTATTTCCTGTAGATCATTTAAATTATTATCTTGAAAGTTTTTAAATTCTCGGAGGCTTTCCCCTGTGAGCCATTTCCCATGCTTATCGATATATATAGGTATTGGCTCATACTTATCCCTATCGATATTTTCCATTACCTGCATACCCGTAATTACCGAAACCTCATGCTCCACGCTACGCCCACCAAATATAATGGCTACTTTCTTTTTCATCAAACCCCTCCCTAATTATTCATCATAGTTATCGGGTAGATCATTTTCAAATAATATTACATCCCCTGGTCTAGCTATTTTTTGAATTACCAATGTAGCCCGATCGAGATCAGTTACAACGAATACGTTATCTTTATTATACCCCGATTCCATCACGCCCTCATATATGGGAATGGTTCGCTTTTCCCCTATCAAAATGATATAATCGCAAACTTTACCCATATTTATCCCAAATTCTCTATTGGCCTCTTCCTCCATATCCCCCAATTCCACCATGCCCGGGGTTACCACTATCTTCCTTCCTCCCTTAAACTGGGATAGGACATCTAGTGCAGCCCTGGTACCCATGGGATTGGAATTGAATGTATCATCTATGACTATGATCCCTGTTCCTGGATCCATTATATTTAACCTATGGGGAATCGGCTCTATCTTATCTATTCTCTCCCTAATCCCCTCCAATTCCATCCCCATGGCTATAGCACCGCAGACCCCAGCTAGGATATTGTATATATTATGCTTACCCAATAGTCTTGTGGTACATCTTATGCCCTTCCCATCTTTGCTCATAATGGTAAAGGTGGAACCCCTTTCCGATACCTCTATATCCTTGGCATATATATCCACATCCTCCACCCTGTCTATGCCATAGAGGATCTTTTCCTTAAAGGTTTTATCCGCCATCTTCCTGATATATTCATTATCATAATTGAATATAGCAACCCCATCTGCAGGTAGCTCCTCTATCAATTCATATTTGGCCTTGGTTATATTATCTATATTTTTAAACGTTTCCAGATGGGTAGGGCCGATAGAGGTAATTATACCAATCCTTGGCTTGGTTAGCTCAGATAGCTTTCTAATATCCCCGATATTCCTAGCCCCCATCTCAGCTATAAATATCTCATGTTCCTCGGTGAGGCTATCGTTTATTACCATACTCAGGCCCATAGGGGTATTGTAACTCTCAGGAGTATTTAATACTCTATATCTCCTGCCCAGAATAGTTCCCGTGATGAATTTAGTGCTGGTCTTTCCAAAACTTCCCGTGATTCCTATTACATTTAAATCCGTCATACCGGCAATCTTTTCCTTTGCCCCTTCAAAGAAATTCATATTTATCCTATCTTCAACCGGCTTTATTATTAAATTGGATATATACATACCTTCCGATTGAAAATAATATAATAATGTACCTATTAGTAAAACTATGGGAAAATAGGTTATCCTGTCGCTGGCCATATTTAGGTATATAGCAACTATTATGCCCATAACGATTATATTCAGGACTAAATTGGTAGTAAAGAGCCTTTTTGCCCTATTGGTGAAAACCAATGGCTTCTTCGCCTCCCCCTCGTGCTTCAGGGTCAGTACCATACAAAATGCCCATAATATAGCATATAGGTACCATATATATCTTCCTATCCAATCCCCCCTGTCAATTGCTATAGATACGCCTATGTATATCAAGGTCATCACGGAGATAGATATTAGGGCCTTGTTCAATATGCTAGTATAGGCCTGATTTGAACTTTTTAACCATCCCCTATATTGTCTATCTCTATACCCCTCTAACTGTATCATATGTAGAAAAAATTTAGACCTATGCGTGATAAGGTATATCCAAAATAGCAATGATAATGCAACTATTACCTTGTGCAAGTCATCCCCCCCAATCCTCTCCATTGCCTAATTAGGCATACTCTTGGGTAATAAAAAAGCTTTTAAAACTGCTGCAAATCTATTGAAATCATCTAGGTACGAATAATGGCCCGCACCATAGAGGATAACCAAACCGCTATCCGGTATCTCCTCTTCCATTATTTCACCCATATATAGGGGTGTTGCCCTATCCTCGTCCCCCCAAATCAACAGGGTGGAAGGTTTGAGCCCTCCTAGCATGGAATGCAAATTCTCATTCACTACCTTAACCAATATGCTTCTCATCATCCCATCTGCGGCTTGATAATCCCTGGATCCAAATTTGCTATAGAACCTCTCCATCTTACTATCATCATCTATCCAAAAGAATATCTTTCTATATAAGGCCCTCAACGCTTTAAAACTATAGACCCTTATATAATAGCTCGGGCCCCTCCTAGGAATTAAACCGGCACTATTTATCAATACCATCTTATCCACCATCTCGGGGTGGGATAACCCCAGTAATATCGATATCTTTCCGCCGAAGGAATGGCCTATCAGTATAACCTTTTCAACCCCCATTTCATCTAGAAAGCTCTTCACTATCCTTGCATAATCGCTGGATCCAAATACCTCTTTGGGTTCTTCGCTCATGCCAAAGCCCGGTAGATCTAATGCATATACCTTGAAATGGGGTTTTAGGAGGTATATTATTGGATTAACTGTATCTATATTAGCCCCCCATCCATGTAAAATCAATACAGCCTCCCCAGTCCCCTCCTCTATATAGTTTATTTCAATCCCCTCTATAGATATTTTCATATATACCATTCCTTTAAATTAAATCTAGTAATATAATTATATAGTAAATATTATTAACTATACCTGATGAGATATAAGCGGGGAGAATTCCATAGCCGCAAATTATATATCTTAATCTATCTTATGGATATAGGTTCTATCCACCCGCTCCTTAATCGAAACCAATATATCATTTGGTATGGTATCAGCCCATTCACACATTTCGTACATACTTATCTCCTCATCGCCCTGCTTCCCTATTAGAACGACCTCATCACCTTCGACAACATCAGGAATATCGGTAATATCCACCATGGTCTGATCCATGCATACCCTGCCGGCTATTCTAGCCCTTTGACCTTTTATTAATACAAATCCGTTGTTGGATAATATGCGCTTATAGCCATCTGCATATCCAATAGGGATTGTAGCTATTCTGCTATCCCTATTGACTAGATATGTCCTACCATAGCCCACCCGATTGCCTAATTTGATCTCCCGTGTGGAGGTTACCTTGGTTTTCCAAGTCAGTGCGGGCCGTATCTCCAATTTCTCCCCAAGCCATATCTCATCATGGTATCCATATAGCCCTAGTCCAACCCTTACTAGATTGAAATGGGAGCCTATCAAATTGACCGCTGCAGCACTATTAGCCGTATGCTTATATGGAATTTCTCCTAATACCTTTTCTGTCAGATTAACACAATCCGCAAATTCTGCAAGCTGTTGATTGGAAAATTCCTCGTCGCCTGCGGCATTAGGAAAATGTGTAAATATCCCCCTTGTATTTATATACTTCCTATTCCCTAATTCCTTAACAAAGGCATCCAAATCCTCAGGTAAGACCCCTATCCTGTGCATGCCGGTGTCTATCTTTAAATGGATGTTCAATGGCTTTCTAAATATATTGGAATACCCATCTAACTGCCCTATGAAGTTCTTGCCATATACCGCTACATCTATATCGTTATAGCTGCAGTCGATTATCTCTTCAGGTGTAATGCCCCCTAATACTAGAATTGGGGTTTTAAAGCCCGCCCTCCTTAACTGGATTCCCTCCTTTGCAGTCGCTACACCTAGCCACGTGGCGCCATTTTTTATAGCCTCCCAGGCTACCTCGATAGCACCATGCCCATAGCCATCAGCCTTGATAACTGCCATTAATTCAGCATCTGAACTATTATGCTTGAACTGCCTTACGTTGTAACCGATGCTGTTTAAGTCGATTTCCGCAACCGTAGGTCTTGTGGAAATCATATCCATCCCCCCTTAATATTTGAATAAAAATGGGCAGAAGATATCTATTCGGATTTCCATACACCCTTGAATATCTTCTACCCATAATCTACAACCCCTTTAATAAAGGAATTCTATTTATTTAAACATATTAAACAATATCCCACCATAGTTTAAAAATAGTTGTGCAAATATTAAAGATACTATTGTCATCAATTTTATCAATATATTTAATGATGGTCCCGAGGTGTCTTTAAATGGATCCCCTACTGTATCCCCAACCACACCTGCATGATGGGCTTCGCTGCCTGGTCCACCATGATTACCGTCTTCTATATACTTCTTAGCATTGTCCCATGCCCCACCGGCATTTGCCATAAATATGGCCATCAGCACGCCTGTAATCAAAGCCCCCGCCAATAATCCACCTAGCGCCTCTGATCCCAGTAGCAACCCTATAGCTATGGGCACCACTACCGCCATAACCCCAGGGACTACCATCTCTTTCAGGGCAGCCCTTGTACTTATATCAACACAGGTATTATATTCAGGTGTCGCCTCACCTTCCATTATACCCGGTATCTCCCTAAATTGTCGCCTTACCTCTTCTATCATGCTAAATGCTGCCTTGCCAACCGCATCCATCGTCATAGCCGAGAATAGGAATGGCAGCATACCACCGATGAACATTCCCGCAATTACAGCTGGTTCAGTCAGGTCTATTCCACTTAATTGTACCGCCTGCGTATAGGAAGCGAATAGAGCTAATGCAGTCAATGCTGCTGAACCTATAGCAAATCCCTTACCAATTGCAGCAGTTGTATTTCCAACCGCATCCAATGTATCCGTAATCTCCCTTACCTCTTCGGGTAATTCACACATCTCAGCAATTCCACCAGCATTATCCGCTATAGGCCCATAGGCATCTACCGCTATGGTCATTCCCGCCGTGGAAAGCATGCCTACCGCAGCTAAGGCTATTCCATAGAGGCCTGTAGCCGTATTGGTTAAGCCGCCTGAAGCATAGAAGGCCACTAAAATACCTATTGCAATAACGATAATAGGTCCGCCAGTTGACATCATACCCACCGATAGTCCACCTATGATATTGGTAGATGGACCCGTTTCCGATTCCTTAGCTATCCTCTTCACGGGTTCATAATCAGCTGAGGTATAATGTTCCGTTATCCTTGCGATTAACAACCCTACTACTAGGCCCGATAGGATTGCTATAAAGGGTTGGTAGTTACCCAGCATGTTTTTGCTGAGCACGAAGGCAACGATCACGGTTATAGCGGCACTCGCCAATGTACCGTTATTCAATGCCTTTTGTGGATCCCTATCCCCTCTTACAAAGTATACCCCTATTATAGAGGCCACTACCCCCACTGCAGATAGCGCTAATGCAAATTCTGCGCCACCATTGGGATAGGCCACTAATCCGAGGGTAATTGCAGATATGATAGCACCTACATAGGATTCAAATAGATCTGCCCCCATGCCTGCTACGTCCCCTACGTTATCCCCTACGTTGTCCGCTATTACAGCAGGGTTTCTAGGATCATCTTCCGGTATCCCAGCCTCTACCTTCCCAACTAAATCCGCACCCACATCGGCTGCTTTCGTATAGATTCCACCGCCAACACGGGCGAATAACGCTATAGATGAGGCTCCCAGACCGAAACCGGTTACAATTCCCGGATCCCTAAACAGTATGTATAGGATTCCTATACCTATGATACCTAATCCAACAACGCTCATCCCCATTACCGACCCACCAGAGAAAGCTACACTCAATGCCTTATTCATCCCATCTTCCATAGCAGCGTTGGCCGTTCTAACATTGGCCTTTGTAGCTACTCGCATTCCAAAGTACCCGGCAAGTGCAGAAAAAATAGCCCCCAATAGGAAGGATACCGCCGTCTGCCAGTTTATACCCATTGTCAATATTATAAATAGAATTACCACAAAGATCAATAATGCTTTGTATTCCCTTTCTAGAAACGCCATAGCTCCTTCTTCTATAAAGGATGCTATTTCTTTCATCCTGTCATTTCCAGGATTGGCCTTTTCAATATCCCTAGCCTTAGAAAAGGCAAACAACAAGGCAAGCACACCAACTATAGGTGCCGCCACCAGTGCAAAACCCATCTTTACATACCTCCTAAATTTTTATTGAATAGCTGCGATTACAAGTGCAGATACCATAAATACTATTGCTGCAACGGTAGTTATTTTAGCGAGCATATCCTCTAGAGTTCTAGCTCTTGATATTCCAAAACGTCCACCTGATCCTCCGGTTATGGCTCCCAATCCTTCCGATTTGCTCTCCTGAAATAGTATGGATACTATTAATACGATCCCAGATATTAAAATCAACGCTGAGAAGAGCTTCACCATATTGCCACCTCCTACACTGAACGAAAAATTATCATACCTATAAACATCAATATTCTAACATAGTAAGAGCATAAAATCAATAGAGGTTGCCCCTATGTCGATATAAAGAAAATAGCAAGGCCTCGCCCCGCTATTTCTTTATACTATAAAAAACATCCCTGCCCTTATATTCGCTTGTTGCTCCAATATAGTCTTCAATCCTCAACAATTGATTATACTTAGCTACCCTATCGGTTCTAGAGGGTGCACCGGTCTTTATCTGACCTGCATTGGTTGCCACTACTAGGTCGGCTATCGTGGTATCTTCGGTCTCCCCAGATCTATGGGAGATTACAGCAGTATAGCCGTTGGTCTTTGCCATCTCTATCGTATCGAGTGTCTCCGTCAAGGTTCCTATCTGATTTAGTTTGATTAATACCGAATTGGATACGCCCATCTCTATTCCCCTCTCCAGGCGCCTGGTATTGGTTACGAATAGGTCGTCCCCCACTATCTGAATCTCATCTCCCAGTCTATCCGTAAGCTTTTTCCAGCCCTCCCAATCATCCTCTGCCAGGCCATCCTCGATGGAGATTATAGGATATTTCTTTACCAAGTCCTCGTAATAATCGATCATCTCATCCACATTTAGCTTTCGACCTTCCCCGGCTAAACTATATACCTTGGTTTCCTCATCGTATATCTCGGTGGCAGCCACATCGAGGGCCAATAGTACATCTTCTCCCGGCTTATATCCGGCCTTCTCAATCGCCTCAACGATGGTCTTCAGAGCCTCCTCGTTACTGGATAGGTCCGGTGCAAATCCACCCTCATCGCCTACAGCCGTATTTAGACCCTTGGCTTGTAATACCTCCCTCAACCTATGGAATATCTCGGCCCCCATCCTATAGGCCTCCCTGAAATTAGGTGCTCCTACTGGCATTACCATAAACTCCTGTATGTCTACGTTGTTATCCGCATGGTCCCCCCCATTTAATATATTCATCATGGGTACAGGTAATAGCTTGGCATTTATACCCCCTATGTATTGGTAAAGTGGCATTCCAAGCTCATCAGCAGCTGCGTTCGCCACGGCCAGTGATACCCCCAAAATAGCGTTGGCTCCAAGTTTTCCCTTGTTATCCGTATCATCCAGCTCTATCAATAGATTATCTATTTCTAGCTGATCGAATACATCCATACCTATAACTTCATCTGCAATTATATTGTTAACATTATCGACGGCATTCATAACACCTTTACCTAAATATCTATCCATATCCCCATCCCTGAGTTCCACCGCCTCAAAGGCGCCAGTGCTTGCCCCGGATGGTACTAATGCCCTGCCAAATCCATCCCATTCCGTCCATACCTCAACTTCCACAGTGGGATTCCCCCTGGAATCCAGTACTTCCCTTGCATATACATCGATAATTATACTCATATTCCATTCCTCCCATCTAGTTGCTTACAATTATGATCATCTCTTTATTAGCATTTTTCTATCAACGTTCTACCCTTCATCGCCTCAGGTTTTTCTAGGCCCATCATATCCAGTAGTGTAGGAGCTATATCCGCAAGAATCCCTTCTCTTAAATTGACATCCCCTTCACCCACCAAAATAAGTGGAACATCATTGGTGGTATGCGCAGTAATGGGGCTATTATCCTCTTCATCTATTAACATCTCCGCATTACCATGATCCGATGTAATAATTGCCTTTCCACCCTTTTCAACCAATAGGCTTATTATCTCTCCCACACATCTATCTACGGTCTCCACCGCTTTTATTGATGCCTCTACGACACCCGTATGCCCTACCATATCTGGATTAGCGAAATTCAATATGATTAGATCATATTTATCCATCTTCAACCTATTTAACACCTCATCCTTTACCCCAGGGGCGCTCATCTCGGGTTTCAGGTCATAGGTAGCCACCTTTGGAGATGGTACTAATACCCTATCTTCCTTATTATAGGGCTCCTCCCTCCCGCCATTGAAGAAAAAGGTTACATGGGCATATTTTTCGGTCTCCGCTATCCTCAATTGGCTTAGCCCTAGATTGCTTATATATTCTCCCAGGGTATCTTCAGGTTTTTCCGTACCAAAAGCTATATGGACATTCCCTATATTAGCATCATATTCCGTCATAGTAACATAAAAGGTTTCTACTTCCTTTTTTCTCTCAAAACCTTTAAAGTCCTCATCTACAATCGCCCTAGTAATCTGCCTAGCCCTATCTGGCCTGAAATTGAAAAATATTATGGAATCCCCATCATCGATAGTAGCTATGGGTTCGCCTCCTTCGGTTATTATTGTAGGGACTATGAATTCATCATTTATTCCGTCCTCATAGGATTTTCTAATAGCCTCAACGGGCGATATATCCCTTTTCCCCACACCGGATACCATAGCATCATAGGCCAATTGGGTCCTTTCCCATCTCATATCCCTATCCATAGCATAGTATCTTCCAGATATTGTCGCAATACGCCCTATGCCAATATCTTCAATCCTATCCGTTAACTCCATAATATGCCTCTTGCCGATGGTAGGGGGCACATCCCTTCCATCTAGAAAACAATGCATATAGACATCGTGGAAGTCATTCGCCTTACATAGCTCTAAGAGGGCATATAGGTGGCTATTATGGCTGTGAACCCCTCCATCGGATACTAAACCCATGATATGGAGTTTTGAATTATTATCTTTGGCATTATCTATGGCATCTATGAACTCCTTCTTCTCGAAAAAGTCTCCATCCTCTATGGCTTGGGATATCCTAGTTAACTCCTGGTACACTATCCTTCCGGAGCCTATATTCAGATGGCCAACTTCTGAATTTCCCATCTGGCCATCCGGAAGTCCTACAGCAGATCCACTGGCCTTCAATCTAGTGCTAGGATATTCTTTGAATAGCCTATCTAGGTTATGGGTCTTAGCCAGGTGAATAGCATTCCCAGAATATTCCTTCCCCATCCCCCAACCATCTAATATCATCAGTATCGTAGGTTTTGTCATGTATATATCTCCAATCTAATAGTTTATTAGGCTTACGAAATCATCTGCAACTAAACTAGCGCCACCTACTAGGGCCCCATCTATATCCCTTTGAGCCATCAATTCCTCTATGGTATCTGGCTTCACGCTTCCCCCATATTGAATCCTTATATTTCCCTTAATCGTCTCGTCGTATTCATCCCCGATGATACCTCTTATGAATCCACACATACTATTGGCATCATCACTTGAAGCCGTTCTGCCCGTGCCTATTGCCCAAATGGGTTCGTAGGCTATAACGATATTTTCGATCTCATGCCCTTCTATGCCTTTCAAAGCCCTCAATAGCTGCTCCCTGACCACCTTCTGTTCCTTCCCTGCTTCCCTTTCCTCTAAAGTTTCACCTACGCATAGTATAGGCTTTATTCCATAATTTAAGGCCGCTTTTACCTTTTTGTTTACGATGTCGTCGGATTCATTAAAATATTGCCGCCTTTCTGAATGTCCAATTATGCAATAGTCCACTCCTATCTCCTTTAACATCGCGGGTGATATCTCACCGGTATATGCGCCACTTTCTTCCCAATGCATATTTTGTGCGCCTAGGCCTATTGTAGTTCCCTCTAATACCCTTTTAACTTCGTTTAGGCTCGTATAAGGGACACATACTACCGCCTCTACCCCCTCATCCAAATCATGGGCCTTGATTGCCCCTATCAATTCAATGGATTCGGAGATGCTATTATTCATCTTCCAATTCCCTGCAATTATTGGTAATCTCATTATTTACCTCCCCTATCTATCATCAATGGCTGCAATTCCGGGTAATGATTTGCCTTCTAGAAATTCTAAGGATGCCCCCCCTCCAGTTGAAATATGGGTCATTTTTTCCCCATATCCAGCCTTTTCAACCGCTGAGGCACTATCCCCGCCACCTACTATGGAAACGGCCTTGGATTCTGCCATGGCCTTGGCTATGGCCTCGGTTCCCTTTTTAAAATTCTCCATCTCAAAGACCCCCATCGGGCCATTCCATACCACGGTTCCCGCATCTTCTATCTCCTTGGAGAATATTTTAATGGTCTCAGTTCCCGAATCCATCCCCATCATATCCTTGGGTATCTCATCTATAGCGACCACCTTGAAATCCGTATCGTTTTTAAATTCCTTGGCTATGGTTATATCCACGGGAAGTAGAAATTTTACACCCTTTTTCTCAGCGCTTTCAAGCAATCCCCTTGCTAGGTCCAACTTATCCTCTTCTAATATGGAGGTTCCAACCTCATGGCCTTGGGCCCTTAGGAATGTATAGGCCATTCCCCCACCTATCAATATCGTATCCACCTTATCGAGCAGATTCTCTATAACGCCTATCTTATCGGATACTTTAGCCCCCCCAAGTATAGCAACAAAGGGCCTTTCCGGGTTCTCTAGGGCCTTGCCCATTACGTTTATCTCCTTTTGAATTAGATAGCCTATGGCCGAGGGCAATTGATTTGAGATTCCTACATTGGAAGCATGGGCCCTATGCGAGGTTCCAAAGGCATCGTTTATATATAGATCGCCTAGGGAAGCCAACTCCTCAGCAAATTCATCTGCATTCTCCTGCTCTTCTTTTCTAAACCTAGTATTTTCCAATAGCACTACATCCCCAGGTTTCATACTAGATATGATCTTCTCTACATCCTCACTTACCACCCTATCATCTTTTGCGAATGTTACTTCCCTATCCAAAAGTTGCGATAATCTATTGGCAACGGGTTCCAAACTGAGTTCCGAATTTGGCTTTCCCTTTGGCCTTCCTAGGTGGGACATCAATACAACCTTTGCCCCGTTATCTATCAGATATTGGATGGTTGGTAGGGAGCTTGTGATCCTCCTATCATCCGTTATATTGCGCTCCTCATCCATCGGAACATTGAAATCACATCTAACCAACACCCTCTGTCCTCGTACCTGTAAGTCCTCCAATGTCTTCTTATTCAACATGGTATCACCCCTCAAATAATTTTGTAATAAAGAATAGGGTTAAAGGTGAGCATACTGAGCCAAGTCTCCATATGCCACCCCACCCATCTTAAATTATTTACTATTGGCAATCAATTTCGCTAGATCTATAACCCTTTCCGAATATCCCCATTCATTATCATACCAGGCAACTACCTTTACCATATCATCTATAACCATGGTCGAGAGTCCATCCACTATTGCGGAACGTGGATCCCCCTGATAATCCCTAGACACCAATGGTTCGTCAGAAAAGCCCAGTATACCCTTCATAGCTCCTTCTGCTGCCTTCTTAAATGCATTATTCACCTCTTCTACAGTTGTTTCCCTCTCCACCTCGAATACCACATCCACCATTGAAACGGTGGGTATAGGAACCCTTACCGCGAAGCCATTCAACTTACCCTTCAATTCCGGTAGCACTAAAGATACCGCCTTTGCTGCTCCAGTGGTGGTCGGTATCATGTTTTCAGCAGCTGCCCTCGCCCTTCTCAAATCCTTATGCCTCTTATCCAATATCTGTTGATCATTTGTATATGCATGGATAGTTGTCATCAAGCCCTTTTTAATTCCGAAGGTATCTAATATCGCCTTGGATACAGGTGCTAAACAATTGGTTGTACAGGAGGCGTTGGAGATTATATGATGGTTCTGTGGATCATAATCAGAATCATTTACGCCCAGCACTATTGTGATATCCTCGTCCTTAGCCGGTGCAGTTACAACTACCTTTTTCGCCCCCGCTTCTATATGCTTTGAAAGGCCTTCCCTATCCCTGAAAGCCCCTGTGGAATCGATTACTAACTCTACCCCCAATTCCTTCCATGGTATCTCCGCTGGATCCCTATGGGCTACTACCTTGATCTTCTTCCCGTTGATAACAAAGCCATCCTCTACTATTTCAAGGGTACCATCAAATCTGCCATACATAGAATCATATTTAAGCATATGTCCCAATGTATTAAGATCCCCCGAAGCATTTAATGCTACCAATTCAAAATCCTCCACATTGCCTTCAAAATAAGCCCTTAAAAAATCCCTGCCTATCCTTCCAAATCCACTTAACCCAACTTTCATTGCCATTGATATTCCTCCTCGATATTTTATATATAATATATTTTAAGCTAATAAATAGCTTTATCCACTATCTCAATTATCCTCTTTGCAGCACCTTCATCGGTTATTATGGTCATGTTCCGCCTCAATGACGATATGGATATGATGGCCTCGGCCTTATTGCTACCACCTGCCACACCTATCACCCTATCTACCATCCGAAAATCATCTAGGGATAGCCCCACCGTTGGGTGTTCCCAGATCTCGTTGCCCTCTATATCGAAATAATGCCCAAAAGCCTCAGCTACTGCACCTTTCTCTATCAATCTCTCTATCTGATCCTCCGGCAACTGCCTTCTTGTGGCCATGATATCTGCCCTACCAATGCCAAAGATTAGGATGTCCATTCTCCCTATCAATTCAATTACTTCCCTAACATCTGGTATTTTCAATATCGCATCCAATGTGTTCTTATCCAAGTTATCCGGTACATGAAGGAGCCTATAATCTCCCCCCAATCTCTTCGCTAATTTTCCCACTATACTATTGGATTGGGTCTCCACATCCTTTCCAAGACCACCCCTAGCCGGAATTACCAATACATCATCCGCCACCCTTCCCCAACTTATCTCCTCGGCAACCCTTGCCATGGTAGTCCCTCCTGTAATCCCTATTATGAAATTATCCCTAATCGATTTTTTAAGGTATATAGAACTAGCCTTCCCCATGTCCATCAATGTTAACTTGCTTTCATCTAGATCACCCGGAACTATTATAGCCCTGTCCACCCCTAGTAGCTCCTCTAGCCTATCCTCTAGCTGTGAAATACCCTTCAATCTATGTATAACATCCTTTAAATCCTCGATAACCTTCTTTCCATCCTCTGTTAGATACATACCCATACTCTCTATATTCAATAACCCCTGTTCCTTGAGGATGTTTACCTCGGTTCTAACTGTCCTCTCGCCAATATTCAGGTCATTGGCCAACCCTCTCCTACCAATAGGTTGATTATAATAGATGCTGCGTAAGATATCGTATCGCATTTCCATCAATTTAAACATTTCAGGTACTATTCTTTTTTCCAACTCGATTAAATCCACTATGTACCACCTCCTATTGGCTCAGTCAGTTATTATTATATGAAAATTAATCAATACTAATCATATGGGTCATAAATGTCCCTCATGTAGCTTTTATGTCCCACCTCCCCCAAAAAATAAGGGGATGTTTCCCATATATTATAATCCATCAACCCACTTTTTGCAAGATAAGGTATTAACAGCCCATGATCAGCTGCTAATACCTTCTTCGCATAGTAGATGACGGGATCTCCAATTCATCCCTATATTTCGCAACGGTCCGCCTAGAGATCTGTATGCCTTTCTTTTTGAGGATATCCGTTATCCGCTGATCACTATATGGTTTTTTACTATCCTCTTCATCTATTAATTCCTTGATCAGGACCTTAATACTAGTGGAGGACATATCCTGCCCATCGGTAGATACACCGCTGGTAAAGAAATACTTCAACTCATATAACCCCCTTGGAGTTTGGACATACTTTCCACTGGTGGCCCTGCTCACGGTAGATTCATGCATACCTATATCCTCAGCCACCTCTTTGAGGGTCAGGGGTTTTAGTCCCAATTTCCCCTTGTCGAAGAAATCCCTTTGAAATTTTAGTATGGATTCTATTACATTATATATGGTCTGTCTTCGCTGTTCTATGCTCCTGATTATCCACATAGCAGAATTGAGCTTCTCCGTTAAGTATTCACTAGCAGAGGAATCTCCTTTCTGTCTTATTAGGTTTCGATAGAAATGGTTTATATTGAGCCTAGGCCCGGTTATATCGTTTAATAGTATTATATATTCCCCATCTATAAATCTGATGGTAGCATCCGGAATTATATACTTTACATCATCTATATTATCACTATAGGCTCTCCCCGGCTTTGGTTCCAAAGTTCTTATATAATCACAGAGGAATTGTACCTCCTCAAGTCCTATATCCAGCTCCTTAGATATCTTCGTCAATCTATTATTCGCGATATCCTCAAGATGTTCCTCTATGAGCAATTCTATATGGGAATCTATATAGCCGTCATTCCTCACCTGGATCAATAGGCATTCCTTTAGATTCCTCGCTCCCACCCCTATCGGTTCAAAGGTCTGTATAAGGTGTAGAACGTTTTCAACCCTTGCAATTGCAATCGCTAAATCTGAGGCAATTTGATCCAATTCCCCCATCAGATAGCCATTCTCATCTATGCTCTCTATCAGGATATTCCCAATACCCCTATCTACTTCATCTATCCTTGCGGTATTTAATTGAAATAGTAGGTATTCCCTTAACGATTGGGATTCCGTGATGAAATTTTCGTAATTATACTCCTCCTCATTCCTATCTATCTGGGGCCTATATCCAGTATCCTCGTACTGTTCTATATATTCCTTCCAATCTATATCCCCTTTATCCCTGTCGAGTTCATCTATGCTTTCGTGTTTTTCTTCAATACTGGATATATCGAGCATCGGATTTTCCTGTATCTGCTCTTCCAAATATTCATTTAGCTCTTGGTTGGTAAATTGGAGTAATTGAATGGCTTGTCTTAGTTCGGGCGTCATAACTAGCTTTTGGGTTTGTTCTAGGGTTAGATTATATCCCAGTTGCATTAAAACCACTCCTATTTGTATAATCCTATTATTGAATATCTATTGGCCTTCTATCGTTATTATACCAAAATATTTGCCCAGTTACAAAATTATTGTGATTTCGACAAAATTATCGTCTGCAACGGGAAAACGATTTTAATTGGTTCTGAATCGCCCCCATTATTTCAAATGTTCCGGCCCAAAGCTATTGGGCAATAGATCCTCCAATTCGTATTCCCTATAATCATCTTCAGAATTAGCAACTATTATGATTGCATTCTTCCCAAATTCTCTAATAACCTGCCTGCATACTCCACAGGGGTATGTATAATCCGAATCACCCACTATGGCCATGGCCTCTATCCCCCTACTTCCCTCCGATATCGCTTTAAATACAGCGGTTCTTTCGGCACATATGGAGGCGGAATATGCTGCATTTTCTATATTGCATCCCGTAAATATCCTTCCATCTTCGGTTAATAGGGCCGCGCCTACCTTGAATTTAGAATAGGGAGAATAGGATCCCTGTTTTGCCTCCAATGCATTCCGGATTAATTCCTGCCTATCCATCACATACCCTCCTCGTTGTATATACTATAAGAAAAACACCCCGAGAACCCTCTGGGTCCCAAGGTGTTTTAATCTATTCACCTGCGCCAGCAGCATATCCGGCATCGGATAATATCTTTACGGCTTCATCTACCCTTTCCTCATTGACCATCACTATTGGCCCCGTACATCCCATTCCGGATTCTGCGTATATTCCCTCTTTCCATATAGCCCGTACAGCATCCTCTAAATCCATAATATCTATACCCGAGATCGTGCCGGTTACCGTCTCCTTCGGTGGTGCCTCAACCTCTTCTTCATCTTCAACCTTTCTGGTATCCTTGGTCAGGCCTTCCAGTATATCCTTAAGGCCGGCCTTATTCGCCTTATCAAACTCTGTCTTGACTATATCCTGGATCCCTCCCTTGGCTAGGCTCGCACCGTAGCTAATTGCATTTGCAACAACCGGTATTCCGGAAGCCCTCGAGAGTATCAATACGGTTCTGTCATATCCCTCTCCGATTCCGGGTCCATATCCATATCCCTGTGCCTCATAGCTTCCACCCGTTGTATACGATGAAAATATCTTCATCAGAATGTTTCCGGTGAGAGTATCCGTTACCATTACATCCGGAGTCCCTACGAGCAAGTCGTTGCCCCTCATAACGCTACCGCCATCCGCTCTCATGGATTCGGTTAGATTTATTTCATAGCCATTTGCATTCAGTTCATTAAATGCCCTTTCCACGGGTCGCGCACTATCCACGTTGAGGATTCCAACCGTTGGATTTTCAATTCCCATGGCTTTCGCAGCTATTATACCATTGATTCCATTTATAACCATGGCCTCTGTTCTATGTGATGCCGATGTTCCCGTGGTAGTGGCTACTAGCATTTCCCTACCCACCCCAGGTGTTATAACCCTTCCTACGGTAGATACCCCTATCGGAAAATTATAATGCATCGTAACGCACGCATCTATTTCACCTTTATCCAACATATCCTCCATCTTCCTATAGCCCTCATCTTCCGATTCAACAACAACCTTGGTCAACTCGGATTCGGTTTCAGGGCCGATCAATACAACTTCCATGGATGGATCCCTTTCTTGGGCCAACTCTGCGCCTTTGATTAGGTTATCCACGCCATGTTCACTCCCTAGAGTGGTTATCCCTACCCGCACTCTAGAGCCAAACTGGCCGGTTTCCATTGCATCTGCAATGTCACCGAACACCTTACCTATCATATTTTTAACATTATTTTCAGCCATTTTATCACCTCTAATCCTGAAGTAGATGAGAAGCAAACTCTCTCATAGATTCGGCTACAAGCTTCCTAACCTCTTCCTCGGACACACCTTTTTCCTCATCTGCTTTTCCTGGATTGTTTTCTACCACTATGGATATACCATCGAATAGATTGGTCATCCTACCCAAGAATAGACTTCCCTTCCCTACTATCATGGTGTTTTTAATCTGACCCTCTAATATAGCCTCCCTTGCAAATCCTAGGTATGGCACCCCTGATGGAATATGACCTTGAGTTGGAGCCCATCCTAGCATCCCATGCTGGTCTATGAAATCGCCCATTGCAGCCCTTTCTAGATCCTTTCTCATTACGCCCAATGCACTGATCATCTTATAATTAGCTGCTGGCACATCTCCAGCTCCAGCTGGTTTAGTTACATCTGGGTTCTGCATCTCCACTGAATACTTATCTATATCGGTTATGCTCAATTCTCCCCTATCCAATGGTTCGGTCACTAGAGCAGTCATTACGGCTTGTGGCGAAGAGCCTGTGCCTACATTGTGTTTACCGACTAGATCCGTTCTCAATACCGGGTTTACGCCATCATTTTCGGATACAAGTACTGCAAAGCCACCTATTACGTCTTCGAGTATTGGCATATCCTTGCCAACATGATTCTTACCATTCATTCCCAATTTAGCCGTTGAACCACCTGATATTACCACAACGTTCTTAAAGGTTCCTGCCTGTACCAATGATGCTGCCAAAACGAGTGCATGAGCTGGTGCAGCGCAGAATCCCCTGGTATCGGAACCGGTCGCATTTGTGAATCCGGCTAATTCAGCAATGGATTTTGCGAAGTTTCCGCCACCCCTTTGATTCATATCTCCACAAGCCTCTTCGGAGCATTCAATTATATAGTCTACATCATCAGGATTAAAATCATTTTTAGCTACTAGATTCAAGCCCGCTAGAACTCCTGATGCCTTGCATACAAGGTTTTCAAATAGTACATGAGCAGACAGGTTTACGTCAACATCATGACCTCTCTTTACGCATCCAACCAATTCGTTTTGATAATATATGGCTTCTGCCCCTTGTTCCTCTACCAATTTTTCAATATCTGCTAATTCGTCGCCTTTTTTAATTCTAGCCAATAATTCTTCATTCATCAAGGGATGCTCTTCCAACTTAGCCCTTACATCCTCCGTAAATTCTTCCGTCAGCTTAACCAGGTCAAATGCATCAGATATCTTAACCAATCCAATGAATTCATCTTCCGGCATTATTTCGCCAAATTTTCCATATCTAGGTGCATCCTCTAGAGGCTTGTCATACCATGGTTGATCATGTTTTTCCAGATCCTCCGGCTTCATATTTCCAATATAGACCTGATTAGGTATATAATTTACCGCCTCATCGAAACTACGCAAATGGTTAGGTAATTTTTTCAAATATTCTGAGTCCGGATTTACTACTCTTTCCGTGGATTGAGTAGTTCCATTATGAATAACCATATCTTCAGCATGTACTAATACATAACTAGTTCCTTTTACTACAGAGTAATTCATGTTTACACCTCCATAAATTATATCTACCTATTTATTTTGATTTTAAATGGGTGATTTTCATCACCCATTTAAAATTTGTAGCTATTAATCTTCAAATACAGTTTGATCTTCGATCTCAGTTGATAGAGCCTTCAGTGCTCTTTCAACCAATTGCCTCCTTAAGGCCTTTTCCTCCTCCAACTCTAGGTTTGGATCTCCCAATGGATGAGGTATGGCAACCGTTGGTACTATCCTATTAGCTCCAACAGTTAGCGAGATTGGAACTACCGTACACATATGAACTACTGGTATTCCTGTTCTCTCTATTTCCTTTACCATCGTTGCACCGCAACGTGTACAGGTGCCTCAGGTAGAGGTTAATATAACTGCGTCAACTCCATCTTCTACAAGCTCTTTGCTGAATTCTGCTGCAAAGGCCTTAGCACTTGCAACGGCTGTACCGTTACCAACTGTACTATAAAAGTATCTATGGAGTTTACCTATTTTACCTTCTCCTTCTAGCTGTCTCAGAGTATCCACGGGGATAACCCT
>JAAYRM010000041.1 GCA_012518745.1 Tissierellia bacterium | reverse complement strand
CCTATATAGACAGATAGATAGGTTTAAAAACAATTGGATAATTATCGTAATAGGCATTGCAGTGGGATCTATAGTCAATATAATCTGTATATTATATCTGGGAAAACTATTTGGGGTAACGGATAAGGTAATTCTGACCTTGGCCCCAAAATCTGCTACCAGCGCAATATCTATGGAGATATCAAGGCGGATTGGGGGAATACCTGCTTTAACCGTTGCTTCGGCAGCACTGACGGGTATAATTGGAAACGCAATAGGGGTTTCGATATACAGATTATTTGGCATCGAGGATGAAATAGCTATGGGCATAGGCTTAGGGGCTGCCTCCCATGCCGGGGGAACCGCGAAGGCC
Source organism: Tissierellia bacterium (assembly GCA_012518745.1). Classification (GTDB taxonomy): domain Bacteria; phylum Bacillota; class Clostridia; order Tissierellales; family Tepidimicrobiaceae; genus DUNJ01. The sequence goes on along the minus strand of JAAYRM010000041.1, from coordinate 1,847 downwards.
ATGGAATTAGGCGAGGTTCAGGGTGCAATGGCTTCCATTGCCATAGGCATAGCGGGCATTATGACTGTATTTCTGGTGCCCTGGATGATCTGGCTTTTCAATTGAATATTAAGGAGGCATTCGAATTGATTGAAAGAATCAAGGATCTATATAAGGGCATCAAGGATAGTCTCAATAGGTTTCCCATGACCATAATAGCATCTAGTATCTTGGTTATTATGCTCATAGTATTATATGAGGGGGATGCTCAATTTTCTTCTAATACAAAGACGGTTCTACAGAGGATTAGTATGATTACAGCGCTTGGAATTCCATTATCCCTATGTATCAAGCTTATATATGAGAAGAGGGATGGATTCAATAGGGTTCAGAGATACCTTGGATGGGCCCTTGGGATTGCATTTCTAATACTATACTATTTCCTACTATTAAAGAGCTTTACTACCGTAAGCGTAGGAAGGTATATCGGCCTTTCGATATCCCTATACCTGGCATTCAGTTATATACCTTGGATTGGGAGGAAGAAGGATTTTGAGCCCTATATTATCAGGGTGCTATCTAGCCTGTTTCTAACCATAATATATTCTGCTGTTCTATATATGGGTATATCGGCGATATTATTTGCCATAGATCAATTATTGGATATAGATGTACCGAGGAAATTCTATTATTACTCATTTCTTATGGTGGCGGGAATATTCGCTCCTTCGTCCTTTCTAGCGCGCATACCGAAAGTGGATCATGATTTTGAAGGATACGATTATCCCAGGGCGCTTAAATTGCTATTGGTATATATAGTCATACCCTTGATTTCCATATATTCAGTTATACTATATATGTATTTCGCAAAGATAATAATGACTCGGAATTGGCCAAAAGGCTTGGTATCCCATCTAGTCCTTTGGTATTCCTTTATAAGCGTCGCAGTCATATTCTTTATCACCCCTATAATCGAGGATAGCATATGGGCTAGAAGGTTTAGGATTTGGTTTCCAAGGCTGAATATTCCAATTTTGATCATGATGTTTATGTCCATTGGAATCAGGATCAGGGCATATGGGGTTACGGAGAATAGGTATTTCGTCTCGATCCTTGGGCTATGGATATTTTGCATAATGCTATACTTCATAATGCGGAAGGATTTGAAAAACATACTAATTCCGCTGACCCTATCCATAGTCAGTCTAAATACGGTATTTGGACCCCTGAGCTCATTTGCTATATCGAATCGTAGCCAGAACGGTAGATTGGAGGCGATTCTAGATAGGAATAATATGCTTGGGGACGATGGGATAATTAGATCGGAGGGTGATATATCTAAGGATGATAGGATGGAGGTAAGTATGATCCTCAAATATTTTGATATGCATCATTCCTTAGAGGATGTCAGGTACTTAGAAGATAGTTTCACCATCGGGGATATGGAGTCGGTATTTGGATTTTCGTATGTGGAGAAGAACATATTTGATAGCGATGATTTCTACATATTCAATGAGAATAGGGAGAAGGCCCTTGAAATCGGGGGCTATGATTACCTATCGAGGGGCTATGATATGGAAGATGGGATGAAATTGGAGGATGATATTACCATATCATATGATATCGAGAGCAATGTATTTACGATAAGAGATGAGAAACCCATATATACGGTAGATCTACAGGATTTGGTATCGGATATCATAGCGGAATATGGGCACAATAATTTTGATATGGAAGGTGAGCATCTACCTACCATGGACGATTTGATATTCACGGATGAAAATGATAGGGTAAGGGTTAAATTTATAATAAATAGCATAAGCGGTGGAAGAAGCGATCAATCCGGTAGGTACACCTTCTATGATATG
>JAAYRM010000040.1 GCA_012518745.1 Tissierellia bacterium | reverse complement strand
CCGGATATCGTCTATGAGGATGATAATATAATTCTACTGAACAAGCCGGTGGGTATACTATCTCATTCGGTGGATAAGGATGATGGGAATAATATGGTGGATAGCATGATCTATTATCTATATAGACGAGGGGATTACAACCCGGTAGATGAGCGCACATTTATTCCCGCTATTTGTAATCGGCTTGATAGAAATACCAGCGGTATAATAATAGGTGCTAAGAATTCTCAATCCCTAAGAGCTATGAACCGGGCTATGCGTAGGGGGAATATCGGAAGGTATTATAGGACGATAGTAAAGGGCAGAATGGAGCGGGACGGGATAATTGAGGGGTATTTAATCAAGGATGAGGGAACGAACCAGGTTAGGGTTTCAGATAGGGAGATGGAGGGATCACAGAAGATCATCACGCGTATCTATATCCTAGGCATATCCTCCGGGTATTCCCTATTGGGGGTGGAATTGATTACCGGAAGGACACATCAGATAAGAGCCCACCTATCCCATATTGGCTATCCGATAATTGGGGATATGAAATATGGGGATGTAGATACCAATAGATACTTTGTGGATAGATATGGCCTAGAGAATCAACTGCTTCATGGTTATAGGATAGGCTTTTCAGAATTGGAGAGACCTTTTGATTATCTAAATGGGAGGGAGTTCATAGGACCAGCAGGTCAGAAGTTTGAGGAAATTGAAGGGGAATTATTCAATTGATCTAATAAGGAGAGGGGAGTTATGGATATGGATAAGCTAAACAAGGTATATGTAGAGGGCGTAGGAGGGGTTGATATAGAAGAGGGCTGCCTATTGGTAGATCTATCGAGCCAGGTATTTGGGAATGATTATAAGAAATATCTAGGGGCAAGGATTAATAACGAGGTACATCATCTACGCAATAGGGTTAGAGATGGAGCATATGTAAAGTTTCTGAGTAGTGAGGATGAAGATGGATTTAAGATATATACGAGGACCATCTCCGCGGTGTTCATAATGGCATGTAAGGAGATATTCCCGGAATCCACGGCCAAGATAGAGCATTTCCTTGGTAAAGGTCTATATGCAGAGCTCGAGGATGGACATTCCATAAGCTTTGGGGATATAAAGAAGATCAAGGATAAGATGAGGGAGATTGTAGATAAGGATATCCCCATCATTCGGGAAGAGGTTTCAAAGGAGGAGGCCATACTATTATTTGAGGAATTTGGCCATGAGGATAAGATCAGGCTCTATAATACTCTGGAAGATGAGACGGTGCAGATATATAGGATGGCCGATTATTTGGATAGATTTCATGGCTATTTAGCGCCGAGTACCGGGTATGTGGATGTATTTGATTTAAAATACTATTATCCGGGGGCCATAATACTATTCCCTGCAACGGATAGCAACAATAAATTGCCCGAGTTCAAGGAGCAGAAGAAATTGGCAAGGGTATTTAGGGATGCCAAGGAATGGACGAATATACTCGATTTAGCATATGTGGGGTCCCTGAATGAGAAGATACTTAACGGGGATATAGGTGAGGTTATACGGATATCCGAGGCATTACACGAGAAAAACATAGCCCAGATAGCGGATATGATATGTCAGGATGACGATATCAATATGATATTGATAGCCGGCCCATCCTCATCGGGTAAGACTACCTTTGCAGAGAGGTTATCCATACATCTAAAGGTCAATGGCAAGAGGCCGATAGGTATCTCGATAGACGATTATTTTGTGAATAGGGAGGATTCTCCAACGGACGAGGATGGTGAATATGATTTCGAGTCCCTAGAGGCTATTGATCTTGAGCAGTTCAATAGCGATTTGGTCAGGCTGTTGGAAGGGGAGAAGATAGAATTACCTAGATATAATTTTATAACAGGGGTGCGGGAAAGATCCGGGATGAAGATCAAGGTGGACCAGGATCACCCTATAATCGTGGAAGGCATCCATGCATTGAACCCTAGGTTGACCACCTATATTCCGGAGAAGAACAAGTTTAAGATATACATATCTGCCCTAACCCAGCTAAATATAGATGCCCATAATAGGATTTCCACTACAGACACGAGGCTTATGAGGAGGAGTATCAGGGATAATAAATATAGGGGTAATGATATATTTAAAACCTTTGAACTCTGGGAAGGTGTGAGGCAGGGGGAGGAGATGAACATATTCCCACATCAGGAGGAAGCCGATGTGATGTTCGATTCCGCATTGGTATACGAATTGGCCGTGTTAAAGAAACATATAATGCCCTTACTTCAGGAGATCGATAACTCGAGCATATACTATTCTGAGGCCAAGATGTTGCTGAAATTCTTAAGCTATTTTAGGGATATAGAAGATGAGGATATAATTCCGCCAAATTCAATATTAAGGGAGTTTATAGGCGGAGCAGATATAGACGTTCATTGATATGGGGGTTGAATATGGAAAAACTTTTAGGTAAATTAATCCAAGAGAGTAGGGACTTAGCCGGCCATGGAAGGGTTGCAGATTATATTCCCATCTTGGCTGAGGCCTGTCCGAATGATATTGGAATATGCATTATGGATATCGATGGCAATATCCATGGGAAGGGGAGCTATGATCATGGGTTTACCTTGCAGAGCATATCCAAGGTTATGGCCTTGATGCTAGCGTTGCTGGACAACGGCAAGCAGAAGGTATTCAGCAGGGTGGGAATGAAGCCCACAATAGAGCCTTTCAATTCTCTACATGATGCAAGGCATTATAATCAAAGAATTCCATCCAATCCCATGATAAACGCTGGGGCAATGGTCGTTACCGACCTGATAGGGGGAAGGGGGAGGGAGAAGGCGGATAGATTATTGAACCTCATACGGGATATCACCTCCAATCCCAATATAGATTACGACGAGGAGACCTACCTGTCGGAAAAGGGAACTGCGGAGAGGAATAGAGCGATAGCCTATCTACTAAAGGACCTGAGGCTATTGGATGGGGATGTGGAGGAGGTATTGGATGCCTACTTTAGGCAATGCTCGATACAAATGGATTGTATGGATCTAGCTAAGGTGGGGCTCTTCCTCGCAAACAGATGCAAGGCCCCCAATATTATATGGGATGATGGGGAGGAAATGGCCTCTTTAATACTTGCAATTATGAATACCTGTGGTATGTATGATTTCAGCGGTGAATATGCGGTAAAGGTAGGGGTGCCCTCTAAATCCGGGGTGGCAGGTGGGATATTGGCAGCTGTCCCCAATAGATTTGGAATAGGTATATATGGGCCATCCCTAGATCAATATGGAAACTCAATAGTGGGATGCAAGATTATGGAGGAATTATCTAAGGAGTTGGATCTAAATATATTTAGATAGGATATTGCTATTACTGTATCGGTACTTAGGAGGTAGGATGATGGGGGATAAGATAGTCTACCTGGGTTCCTTTAATAATGATAGTGGTGAGCGGCTATTTAAAAAGGCCCTTGGCTATGTGAAGGAAAATAAAGGGAAAAAATTTTATTATATATTGCCAAATGGTCAGCTATTGAATAGGTATAGGCAGCGATTGATTCGGGAAGCTGAAAATGTATTCGATATCAATACATTTACCTTTGACAATATGGTGGACAGGATATTGGGGGATAGCCCCCATAAATATATAGATGAACAGATAAAAGGGGTGCTAATATCTAGGGTTCTAAGGATATTGAAGGAAGAAGATCGATTAAACTACTATGGGGACATCGCCTCCAAGAAGGGTTTTATTAAAATATTGATTGATATAATAGGTGAACTCAAGAGATCCCTGATCACTCCAGATATATATATGGAATTAAGTCCGGATACTCCATTCTATAGGGAGATTGGCCTCATATATGAGGAGTACGAAAGGGAATTGTGTACAAACACCCTTGTGGATAGGGAGGGTAGCTTTGGTGAGGCTCTATCACGTCTAGAGCAGGATAGTAGCTATTTCGATGGGCTAGATCTAATAATAATAGATCAATTTTTCGATTTTAGACCTCAGGAGATGGGCTTATTGAGTAGGATTGTAGATATTGGGGTTCCAATCCATATAAATATGCCATTCCACAGGGAAGAAAGCTTTGATACATTGACTAATACATTGATCGAGTTAAAGGATCTGGGTTTCACAATATTACATATGGATGAGGGGGAACCGACCTATTATGAGCGCATGGCCAATACCATATTGAGCCAGGATGCTGGGCCATTGGATCCAAATCCCGATATCAATATGATAAGGGCGCCTAATGGATATCTGGAATTGAAGAAGATAGCCGAGAGGATCAAGAGATATCATATGGATGGCATAGCCCTAGAGGATATTGGTGTAGTTCTAGCTGATCCTAGTGAATATGGAGATATGATATGCAGGATATTTGAGGAGGAGGGGATTCCCTGCTCATTGGATCACGATATAAGGCTTATAGAAATACCTCTCATAAGGGAAATACTATATATACTGGAATTAGCACGAAATGATATGGATAAATCTAGCGTTATAAATAGAATAAAATGTAGTTATTTTAGGATATGCGGTGATGAGGAAGGGGATTTAGCGGAGTATATGCTGAGGGGATTGGATTTCGAATCCCTGTCCGAATTGGATGATGATAGGCTACAGGAATATATCCATCAGGAGATGATGATGGATATTATTGAAATGATACAAGAGGAAAATAGGGGCCTACCCAAGAGATCGCATATCGAGGTATATATAGATTATATAGCCGGATTAATAGAGGAGTACGGGATAGATGGATCCATTGCAGAAATCTATAATCGGACTCAAGATTATGATCTACTCCATAGGGATTTTGTAGCATTGGATAGGTTTCGGGAGCTATTGGATAAGCTTAGGAGGTTTGGG
>JAAYRM010000006.1 GCA_012518745.1 Tissierellia bacterium | reverse complement strand
TAGGATTTCCAATCTATCCCAGGATACCATAAGGAAAAAGATTTCTAACTATCTATTGCATGAATATCAGGAACAGGGCACCCTATTCCTGATAATACCCTTCTCAAGAAAAAAGATGGCCGAGCTCTTGAATGTGCCCAGGCCTTCGCTTTCAAGGGAATTAGCAAAGATGAGGGATGAGGGGATCCTAGACTTCCATAGAAATACCATTAAGATACTGGATCTAGGGCTTCTCGAACAATCCCTCTATAGTTGATACCTAACCCCTAATCGATAAATTCTCCCTCTATCAACCCCCTTAAGGTTGATCTATACCCTTTCGCATTATCTTCATTATCATCGGCAATATGTAGGTTTTCCACTATCCTCTTAACCCTAGCTGGCCTCTTGCTCAATATGACGATATTATCCCCCAAGGTTAAAGCCTCCTCTATATCATGGGTTACGAGGATGCAGGTCTTCCCCTTCAATTCCTTCAACTTCAATGTAAATTCCATTATGGTTTGTTTTGAATTTATATCTAGGGATTTAAACGGTTCATCCATTATAAGTATCTTAGAGGGATAGGCAAAGGCCCTCAATATGCTTATTCTCTGTCTCATCCCTCCGCTCAATTGTGTAGGATAGTAATTGGCGTATTCATATAAGCCAACCAATTTTAGATACCTATATATGATCTCCTCCCTAGTCTTCCTATCCATCCTATCCCTCAATACGAATTCAATATTATCCCTTACATTCTTCCATTCAATCAGCCTGTCCTCCTGATAGACGAATCCCATATCCTCCTTATCGAAACCAATAACCTCGCCATCATCCTGGGCTATGCTTCCAACTATTATATTGAGTAGGGTTGTTTTGCCACATCCTGAAGGCCCTAGAATACAGGTAATCTTGTTCTCCTCGAATTGAATGCTCACCCTATCCAGGACCTCAAGGTTTCCATATCGCTTGACCAGATCCTTAACTCCATATTTCAAGTTATCACTTCCATTGTCGTCGTATTTTAAGGATTTTCATTGCGGATTCTATACCCCATTCCAATACATTTATCAATATGATGATTATTATAATCCATGCAAATACCCCAGGTGTATTTAGATAGAGTTTCTGCAACTGTAGATTGCTCCCTATTGCATATGTAGGCTGCGAAAGGACCTCTCCCGCTATCACCATTTTAAAGTTTAGACCTAATGTTGATGTTAGGACTGTCTTTAAATTCATGATCACACTTGGAATATAGATATCCCTTATAAGCGTAATCCTACCCACCTTATATAGTTGCGCCATATCAGTAATCTTGGAATCTATATTCAGTATGCCATTTAAAACCGTTTCATATAATATAGGAAATACCATGATAAACCCCACGAACATGGGAGCATTGCTATTGCTCAACCATATAAGTGCTAATATTATTATAGCCATAGTTGGAACCGATTTCAAAAAATTTAATATAGGCATCATAAAATTGTATATCAACCTTGAAATATTTGCTGCAATCCCAAGTATAATTGCTAGGGATAGGGATATGAGGAAACCCGCCAATCCCCGCAATAGGGTACTTCTTATTATCATGGGAAATGAGGAATCGGTTACTATATCTATTAGATTTACCAAGGTTCCTCCGATCGTGGGGATCATGATTTCATTGGATACTAATTTCGATGATAGAGCCCATAGACATACAATACCCAGCCTAGCGATTATAGAATATCTCCTATCATTCAAAATAGAATTCCTCATCCGGTAATTTTTCCCCTATGGCTGCGGGTGCAAAATCCAGTATCGCATTGAAATATGCTTCATATTCCCCCCTACAATCCTTGATCCTCGTAAACCCGATATTTAGTCTCTCGTGTCCCCCTATAATGGCCTCCTTTTTTACATTGATTCCTAGATTCTCCGCACAATCACCCAGCCCCTCGGGGTTATCCTGTGCCCAGCCGGAGCTCTCCGCATATGCTTTCAAGAACTCCTCCACAAAATCCCCCTCATCATCTATGAGGTCCTGCTTGATTATTAAACTCGATTGTGGATAGCCCTTTTCACTGCCTATTATATTGCTCCATTCTTCATTTAGGCTCAATACAACCCGTGCCTCCTCCTTCTTCATCATAATATTGGTTGCTAGGGGTTCCGCCACAAGAGCTAGATCCGTTTTCCCACCTAGAAAAGCCGGTGCCACCTCCGCCCCGGAACCTAGGTAATTTATCTCCAGATCTTCATCTGGGTCTATATCATTTTCGGATAGAATATATCTCAATATTATATCCGGTGTAAGGCCCTTGCCGAAGGCATATATTTCATTTCCCTTCAGATCCTCGAGGTCACCTATATCCATGGTGCCGACTAGATAGATGGATCCCCAGGTGGAAGTCCCGACTAGCTTGTATGGAATCCCCTTATTAAAGGCTTGGACCGCCAGATTGGAAGGCACTATGGCGATATCCGCCTCCCCCTTTATTATCTTAGACGCCAATAGATCCGGGGTCTCCTGCATCTCATAGTTAATGGATATATTTTCACCGATATCCGGCTTCTCCTCGCTGAGTTTTGCAGCGGTTAAGGCTGGCAACCCATCTGGATAGTAGAAATTTATAGTCCTCGCTTCCTCACCTATTGCCTCCTCGTCATCATTCTGACAGCCGATTACAATTACCAGTATGAGTAATATCGACAATAGGGATAGTAATAATCTTTTTTTCATATTAACATCTCCAATGCTTATTTTTTCATACTGATCTCCAACAAAATCTCTAAGCTATATAACTTAGAGATTTTGTTTTTGATACTATTATAACTCCCAGGTATTCTGATCCGTATGCAATAGCTTATGGGATCGATCGGATAAGGGTTTCTGTAGATAATCCTCATAGCATTTGATAATGGATGGATTTTCATGGGAGAAGCGAAGCTCGCTTATCTCGTCTAATCCATATAGTACCTGGGCGCGTTCACCAGCCCTTTCCTCTCCATCCTTGATGGGCTGCCCGCCTCCGCCAGCACATCCACCTGGACAGGCCATTATCTCAACGAAATCATATTCCACAGAGCCATCCCTTATGGCCTCCATCAACCTTCTGGTATTACCCAATCCACTTGCAATGGCAACCCGAAGCTTGGATCCGGCCAAGTTGAAGCTCGCCTCCTTCCAACCCTTTTCGCCCCTTACATCCTTAAATGCATCGGGTTCGGGATTTTCTCCGACCACTAGATAGTATGCCGTTCTAAGGGCGGCTTCCATAACTCCCCCGGTAGCTCCAAATATAACAGCTGCCCCCGTACTAACGCCCAATGGGGTATCGAATTCCTCTTCCTCTAGGTCTTCAGTGACGATATGCTCTGCCCTTATCATCCTCTCAACCTCTCTTGTGGTGAGTACGACATCAACATCCTGCCCTGCCCCTGCATCATTCATGACCGAGACCCCGCATTCATATTTTTTAGCTAGGCATGGCATTATGGATATAGAAAATATCCTCGATGGGTCTACCCCCAACAGCTCCGCGTAGTAGGATTTGGCCATTGCACCAAACATCTGCTGAGGAGATTTTGCGCTGGATAGTTGCCCAACCATATCAGGATACTGGGTTTTCATAAAGCGAATCCAGCCGGGGCAACAGGAGGTAAACATCGGGAACGTTTCATTCTTCTTATTCGCTAGCTTCTCCAGAAACTCGCTGCCCTCCTCCATGATGGTCAGATCAGCGGCAAAATTGGTATCGAATATATAGTTGAAGCCCATCCTCCTCAATGCCGCAACCAGCCTCTTGACCGTTGCAAATTCTCTGCTGACTCCTAGCATCTCGGCCCATGCAGCTCTTACAGCCGGGGCGATCTGCACCACCGTAATCTTATCCCTATCGGCCAGTGCATCGAATACTATCTGCGTATCATCCCTCTCCCTCAATGCCGCTACGGGGCAGTGGGTGATACATTGCCCACAGAGCGCACAATCCGCTTCCTCTATGGTCCTATTGCGGGATACGTCTACATTCGTTCTAGAGCCCGTACCCGATATATCCCATACATTTAGGTCCTGCACCTTATCGCAGATCTGAATGCACCTCATACATTTGATGCATTTCTCATAATCCCTGATAAGGGGGAAGCCTTCCGTCCATTTCGCATGGGATAGATTCTCCGCATATGGAATTCCTATAATTCCTAGGTCATTTGCTACATCCTGTAGACTGCAATTCCCACTTCTAGCACATACGGCACATCTTGCATCGTGTTGGGAAAGGATCAATTGCACATTCGCTCGCCTTGCCTCACGTACCTTGGGGCTATTGGTGTAGATTACCATCCCTTCCTCTACCACATTATTGCATGAGGTAACCAATCTATTGATGCCTTCCAGTTCTATTACGCAGACCCTACAGGCACCAATCTCATTTATATCCTCCAGATAACAGAGGTTGGGAATTGGTATTCCATTCATTGCAGCTGCATCGAATATAGTGGTACCCTCCTTAACTCTTATCTTCCTACCATCTATGGTCAAGTTTACCATTTTTCAATCCTACCCCCTTTAAACACTCCGAAGCCAAAGTGGTCACATCTTAGGCATCTACGTGATTCTTGAGTAGCCTCTTCAAGACTCATTCCTTTCTCCACCAAATCAAAATCCTTGATCCTATCCGAAACATCTCGACCTTTCATGGTTACTCGGCCACAAGGCGTTCTATCGGCTAAACGTGCTTCCGGTATCTTTACATCCGTTCCTATAACATGATGGTATCCGAGATAATTGTCTATATTTGCAGCCGCTACCTTGCCAGCTGATATAGCGCATATTACCGTAGCGGGACCGGAAACACAATCCCCACCTGCATAAACTCCAGGGATATCCTTAACACCACTCCAGCTGAGTGCATCTATTACCCCTTCCGTTACGGGTATTCCTTCCTTTTCAAATTCCTTCGATTGGACCCCTTGCCCTATAGCGACGAGCAATGTATCGCATTTAATCTTCTGTGGCTCCCTATCGGCGTTCACCGGCACGGGTCTTCCTGCCCGAACGGGTCCTATGACTTGGGGTTGGATCCACAGACTTCTTATATGACCCTTCTTATCAGTTTCCACCTTCCCGGGAGTATAGAGGTCGAATATCTCGCAGCCTTCCGCAATAGCCCCCTCAACCTCTTCATACATAGCGGGCATATCTTCCTTACGCCTCCTATATACGATGCTCACCTTTTTAGCCCCTAAACGCATAGCGGAGCGCGCCACATCTATTGCCACATTCCCTCCACCTATAACCACGATGGATTGGTCCTTAAAGTCTGGATATTCATCGTCCCCTATCTGTCTTAGCATTTCAACCGCAGAGATCACGCCATCGGCTTCTTGCCCCTCTATCCCCACCTTCTTATCGATATGGGCGCCAATGGCTATATAGACTGCATCGAACTGTTCCCTCAGTTCTGCCACCGTGAATCCCTTCCCTATGGTCACTCCGGTATGTACCTTGATCCCGGTGGAGAGTATGGTATCTATTTCCCGATCCAATATTTCCCTTGGAAGCCTATAGCTAGGTATTCCATACCTTAACATACCACCCAGTCTCTGCCTCTGTTCAAATATCTCTACACTATGTCCCATTATGGATAGGTAATATGCCGCGCTTAAGCCACTAGGTCCTCCCCCTATAACTGCGACCTTTTTACCTGTAGCAGGTGCGCTCTTCTCCGCTGGTACATCCCCGGCGTTATCTACTGCATAACGCTTCAGGCCACGGATATTGATGGAATCGTCCACCATATTCCTCCTACATCTCGTCTCACAGGGATGCTCACATATCAATGCACATGTTGCAACCATAGGATTATCCTTCCTGATCAACCTAACCGCATCTGCATATCTTCCCTCGGAT
>JAAYRM010000039.1 GCA_012518745.1 Tissierellia bacterium | reverse complement strand
TCATAGGTGAATTCAACCTTGGATACCCCAAGATCCCCATAGATCTTCTTGTAGCGATCTATGAATTGCTCAGGTGGAAACTCCTCTCTAGCATCGGATGAGAGCATATCATACATCTCTTCAAAATTTTGTTCGCCCCACAATCCCAGAAATAGATCAAATCTATCCCTCGAGGCCATGGTCCTATCCTTAGAACAACCGACAATTGCAGATATAAATACTAAAAATACGATAACGAATATTCCCCTTCTCATATGTATTACCCCCTGTAGCAGTACTACCTTTCCTGAACCAAAGTCCATATATAGAGTCACTCATATCTACTCTATATAATTTCCTTGGCTATAACTATATATTACTAATCCCTACTACCTATTTCAAGCTATACCGGATTTTAGAATGTAAAAATCCCGTCCCCTGCGCATCTAGATACGGGAGACGGGTATAATTTTTCCCCTACATCATCTCTGCTCCTCATATTTCCTTAACAATTTCACGAACAGTTCTGGCACTAGAGCCATGTTTTCAGGGGATTCTACAAAAGATATCCTCATCTGAGTTCTACCGGGATTCTGCTCTTCATCTTCAACATTATAGAATCCTTTCATAGGTGCTACCAGAAGGGTCATCTCTATCCCATCTATTTCAACCGCACCCAATTCTGCACAATATAGTACGAATTCCGTCGAATCGAATCCAGGCCTTACCGCATTCCCTACATCTATTACCGAATATATAGAGGCATCTGGGCTTGATACTATCAATCTTGGATCCTGCTTTTTAAATTCCTTATATACCCCCACGATCTGTTCCCTATAATAATCCCTCTGCTCCCTACACCATTCCAATATACTTTCCTTACTTTCGTGAGCCAATGCCCCGAATATATATTGACCTATTGAATTGGCACAGAGATTAGCAGTATATTCTGCAACCGATCGATTATTGAACTCCCTATTATCCGTAATCACTGCCCCTATCCTGAGTCCACAGGCATTCCACATCTTAGAGGTGGTTTCAATGCTAATCCTTCTTCCCTCTATCCCCGGTACATCTGCATCCGATAATCCCCATATGCTCACAAGCTTCTCGTCCCTATCGTAATATAACCCTCTGTAGGCCTCATCGCTTGCCAACCACATATTATATTTGACACAAAGACTCGCAAGCTCCTTCATGATATCCTCGGTATAGAATTGTCCGGTTGGATTATCATATGGGATTACCAAAAGCGCCCCTGGGTTATTAGCTTTGATAACCTCCTCTATTTCTTCCATATCCGGTAAATTAAATTTTCCGTCCTCCCCCATATGTCGCGTTATGGTTATCGTTTTTCTACCCACTCTTTTGGCGAAAGATGTATAATTGGTATAGGTGGGATCTATCATCATAAGTGGCCTTTCATCAGTTCCAGCCTCCCCACAGACCCCTAGGAGCAGTAATTCCATACCCGCTGAGCCACCTTCTGTTATCTGTATATACAGGTCATCGGCATCAAAACCTTCGCTTTTCAATATATTTCTAAAAGCATCCTGGGCTTCTGTATCACCTTCCGTTGCTGCATACCTAATAGCTCCGTTCCTAAATGGGCTCTTAGGCGAATCGAGTTCAAACATCCTCCTCTGCATGGCAGGATTCATCGGTAGGGACACATTCCCTATTGCAACATTTATTACCTTCTCAGGTTTTATCGGTCGCTTTCCAAATCTTATTTGAGCTAAACGAACATCCGATGGTTCCCTTGATTTAAAATGCGTCGATAGTATTGGCTTATCCATTTCCTTTCCCCCTGTACTATAGATTTTAAATGAAACAACCGATATAATCATCAGCTATCATTATAATATAGTACTTTCACCTGGTATTCAATGAATGTTAAATTAATATCTTTCTTTCTGTAGATCCAATATCCCCTTCTGTTCCACCCTATCCCTATTGAATAATATCTTGTATATCTCACTCGTTATTAGAGGAATCAATGCAAAGCTGATTATTATGGCCCAATCCATTATAAATAATGGCGCAGTGTGAAAAATGATCTGCAGTATTGGAATATATATGACGGCCAATAACAATAAAAAGGATAATGTGGTTGCATATATCATAGTTGGATTGGAAAACACCCCTATTTCGAATAGGGTATACCTCTCCGATCTACTAGAATAGGCCCTAAATAGTTCCGCTAAGATAAGCGTAGCAAAGATTATAGTCCTAGCCTTGATCAGATTATCGGGGAAGGCTTTTAACCCCCATATATACGCCATAAGGGATGTAATCCCTATTGTCATGCTCTGCACTATTATATC
>JAAYRM010000038.1 GCA_012518745.1 Tissierellia bacterium | reverse complement strand
GATTGTTTCTTCCAACAGATCAATAATGAAGAACAGGTCTTAAGTGAGATCGATTATGAGAGGTTGAATCCGGCGACCGGGCCCATATATATAGAAGGTGCCCAGCCCGGCGATATATTGAAGATAAAGATAATTGATATTGAAGTTGCAGACAAGGGTGTAGCGGCAGTTGTGCCAGGGGAAGGGGCGCTTGGAGATCAGGTTAAAAAATCCATAATCAGGGTCCTCGATATCGAAGATGGTTGGGTTATATTTGATGAGGTGAGATTACCGATTAGACCTATGATCGGTGTAATAGGGGTAGCACCCGCAGACGAGGACGGGGAATGGGCAACTGAAAGTCCTTGGAAGCATGGTGGTAATATGGATACAACCGATATAAAGGCAGGCTCTACATTATACTTTCCGGTGAACCAGGAGGGGGCATTATTAGCATTGGGAGATTGTCATGCCATTATGGGGGATGGTGAAATCTGCTTTACCGGTCTTGAAGTACCGGCTGAGGTAACCCTAGGAATAGATATAATAAAGGATAAAGCCATCAAATGGCCCTTAGTAGAAACCGATGAGCATACTATGGTAATTGCTTCCGGCGATGACCTAGAGGATGCAGTATATGAGGCCACTAATCAGGCTGTAAGCCATCTCGAAGGTGGCCTAGAAGTGGAATGGGAAGATGCATATATATTGGCCAGCTTATCGGTGGATTTAAAGATATCCCAAGTTGTAGATCCCAAGATGACCGTAAGGGCCGCAATTCCTAAACATGTAATATCGACTGAAAGGCTGATAAAGGCCCTATAACTTAGCATAAAATGATAAACATACCCACCTTATGGGACCATGCAACTTACTGGGAACATAGGGTGGGTTTTTAAGATGTCAAATGCTTGACAATCCATTGAACGGATAATATAATATATATGAAATAAGAATCTTCAGGGCGAGGTGTAATTCCTCACCGGCGGTTATAGCCCGCGAACCGATATATCGGTTGACCTGGTGGAATCCCAGGGCCGACAGTTAAAGTCTGGATGGAAGAAGATCGTACTTAGGCTTAATAAGTATGAAATCTAGGAGCCCTGGAAATTTATCCGGGGCTCCTATTTGTATCCATGCCCTAATTCCTGGAGAAATATATATTTGGAGGGGTTTAATATGTATACATTAAGAAAGGAACAGCTCACCACTAGAACCATGGTGAAGATAGCAGTATTGTCGGTAATAGCATTTATATTGATGTTCCTAGATTTCCCATTATGGTTCACACCGCCATTTATAAAATTCGATATATCCGATGTGCCTGCATTGATAGGGGCATTCGGTATGGGGCCCATGGCCGGGGTTTTGATCCAGCTTATTAAAAACCTATTAGATCTCCTAATAGATGGCACCACGACAGCTGCCATAGGGGAATTGGCCAATTTTGTAGTGGGTAGTATATTCGCCTACTCAGCAGCGTTGATATATTATAGGGATAAATCGATAAGGACTGCAATGATTGGAATGCTAGTGGGGGTCCTAGCTATGACGGTATCCATCTCGTTAATCAACTACTATATAATGATACCATTCTACGCCAAGGTGTTTGGAATGCCGTTGGATACCATAATAGAGATGGGAGCTGCGGTCAATCGGTATGTGGTAGATTTAAAGTCCCTAATAATATATGCCATAGTACCTTTCAACCTATTGAAGGGGGCCGTTGCTAGCCTGGTAACATTCATACTTTATAAGAGAGTATCTCCGATACTTCACAAATGATTCGATAAAAGCAAATGGACAGGGTAAAGACCCTGTCCATTCAATATTAATACCTCTTCCTAGCTGCTGCAATAGCTGTAGCTGCCTCTTCGATATTGGTCCAACCCTTCACATTCACTTCCTTGCCCTCCAACTGCTTATATTCCGAAAAGAAATGCTCGAATTCCTTCCGCATATGGGTTCCCATATCATCTATCGTCTTCATATCATCGTATCTTGGATCGCTAACAGGTACCGCTATAATCTTTTCATCCTTACCCTTTTCATCCTCCATCAAGAACATCCCTATAACCCTGGACCTTATAACGCAGCCCGGGAATGTAGGATTAGCCATCAGCACCATAATATCTATTGGATCCCCATCTTCGGCCAACGTATTCGGGATAAAGCCATAATCAGCTGGATAGAACATAGGGGAAAACAATGCCCTATCCAATATGAATACCTTCCTATCCTCATCGTATTCATACTTATTGCTACTCCCCTTGGGGATCTCTATGAACGCGTCTACTATTATATCCATAATATCAACCTCATCTCCTCATCATACTTACCACCAAATATACATATATATTAACCGACTTTAGTCACATTATCAAACGATATGAGAAGCTTTATGTGAAAATGGGATAGAATTCAACAAAATCCCCCTATATACTGCTATAATAATAGGTAATAGGATCAAATTATAAGGAGGGCTTACGATTGAAAATATATATTAGTGCTGATATCGAGGGGGTTACGGGGGTTACCCATTGGGATGAGACCATTGAGTCCAAGCCCGATTATAAGGAATTTGCTCACCAGATGACATTGGAGGTAAAGGCTGCTTGCGAGGGTGCTATTGCTGCAGGGGCCGATGAGATATGGGTGAACGATGCACATAATAGCGGGAGGAATATAGACCATAATCTATTGCCAAAGAATACCAAGCTTATTAGGGGATGGAGCGGCCATATACTATTCATGGTTCAAGAATTGGATGAATCTTTCGATGCGGCTATGTTCATAGGCTATCATGCGGCTAGCGGTACCGATGCCAGCCCATTAGCCCATAGTATGGATACCGAGATAGACTATATGAAATTGAATGGAGAGCATGTTACCGAATTTCTAGTCCATACCTATATATCCAATTACCTTGGAGTGCCTGTAGTATTTGTAAGCGGTGATCTCGGTGTATGCGATTCGGTAAAGGAGATAAACAGCAATATAGTTACAATACCCGTAAAGGAGGGTATTGGGGATTCCACGGTGAATATACATCCCCAGCTTGCATTAGATCTGATAAGGAGCGGGGTAGAGAATAGTTTGAAGGGCAATCTATACCTATGCGATATAACCCTGCCGGAAGATTTCATATTGGAAATCAAGTATGGGGATCATTGTAGAGCTTATAAGAAATCCTTCTATCCTGGAGCCAAGCGTATAGGTGCAGATGTGGTGGAGTTTAAATCTAGCGATTATATGGATGTGCTTAGGGCGATGGCATTCTTATTATAATAGGTCGAAAATACGATATAGGGGATGAAGAAGTGAGGGATATAGATCTAGCAAGACAATATCTAGAGGAAATGGATATTAGAATAGCGGTGGTAAGGGAAGGGAACTTGATATATAAAAGCGATGAAAGGGGCATAAAACCCATATATACTTTGGCCTTGGAAATGAGGGATGGCATATCGAATGCTTCCGTGGCCGATAGGGTAATAGGCAGAGGGGCAGCTATACTATGCGTATATATGGGCATAGGGACAGTTCACGGTCAGCTCATGTCGGATAGTGCAATGGATGTATTACAAAGGGCTGGAATTCAATTTACCTATGAAAGAAATTGCCCCTATATAGAGAATATGGATAGAAGCGATCTATGCCCCATAGAGAAATTATCTATGGATATAGAGGATGGGGATACATTGCTCAAGAGGATAGGGGAATTCATCCGGGAGTAGTTGGTGAATATGGAGGTCGATTCGATTGGATATATTGATTAGGGATATAGATCTGATACCCGTGAACGGTGGGGAAGATATAATCAGGGATACCAATATATATATAGAAGGGGATAGGATAGCATGTATAGGGGAATTTAGGGACGATAGGGACGTGGACAGGGTTATAGATGGGAGCGGCAAGGTGGCCATGCCCGGATTGATAAATAGCCATACCCATATAGGGATGTCGTTGCTCAGAAACTATGCGGATGATCTACCCCTGCATGATTGGTTGACCAAAAGGATATGGCCCATAGAGGCCAAACTCCAAGCCGAGGATGTCTACTGGGGCTCCTTGCTCAGCATGGTGGAGATGATTCAATCCGGCACCACGGGCTTCTGCGATATGTATTTTTTCATGGATGAGGTGGGGAAGGGGTTGGAGGAGTCTGGAATGCGCGGTGTCCTTACAAGGGGATTGATAGAGGATGATGAAGCGGATAAGAAGCTTTTGGAGACCAAGGAGCTATATAGGAGATGGAATGGGGAGGCCAATGGAAGGATAAAGGTGATGGTAGCACCACACGCCCCCTATACCTGTAGCCCAGCCTATCTGAGGAGCATAATGGAGTTGGCCAGGGAATTGGATGCCGGTATACATATACATCTGTCGGAGACCAGAAGGGAAGTGGAGGAGAGCATCGAGGAATATGGTAAATCCCCTATAGAGCATGTCAACGATCTCGGGCTATTCGACCTACCAACTATAGCTGCCCATTGTGTGCATATAGATGATGGGGATATGGATATATTGAAGGATAAGGGGGTTAGTCCCGTCAACAACCCGGGAAGCAACTTGAAATTGGCCAGCGGTTTTTCGCCGGTGGATCGGATGCTGAAGAAGGGCATAAATGTAGCGTTGGGAACCGACGGCGCATCTAGCAATAATAGTCTCAATATGTTCAGGGAGATATATCTAGCGGCAACGGTGAATAAGGCGGTCAATATGGATGCTGTATCCATACCGGCATATACCGCCATAGAGATGGCCACCATCAATGGAGCCAAGGCGCTCCTTTGGGATGAGGAGATAGGCTCTATAGAGGTTGGTAAAAAAGCGGATATGATATTTATAGATATGGATAAACCTCATCTATATCCGATGCATAATATACTCTCATCTTTAGCGTACTCAGTGCAGGCCTCGGATGTGGATACCGTCATAATAGATGGTGATATAGTGATGGAGGATAGGGAGATTAAGACTTTGGATGTGGAGCGGATCATGTTTGAAGGTGAAAGGGTAGCCAGGGATTTAATAAATAGGTAACCTATTTAGTAAATGTATTGTAATGGAGGAATATCGGTGAACTTGAGCGGTGGAACGGATTTAATCAGGATATCTAGAATAGAGGAATTGCTGGAGTCCAAGGGGGAGGCATTCTTGAGGAGGATATTTACCGATGGGGAGATTCAATATATTCGCAGTAAAAATCTAAGCCCTCAGACCATAGCCGGCATCTTCGCCGCCAAGGAAGCGGTATCCAAGGCCATTGGCACCGGAATAGGCAAGGTGGGATGGAGGGATATAGAGGTATGTCATTGTAAGAAGGGCAAGCCCTATATAGAATTGCATAGGGAGGGCCTCAGGCTATCTCGTCGATTGAGGATAGACGGGATAGATATATCCATATCCCATGAAGGGGAATATGCCATGGCCTTTGCAATAGCAGGTGGTTTAAGGACCCCTACGGATGTTGATATACCCAAGGAAATAAGGGGGATACTCCCCAAAAGAAATGAGGATTCACATAAGGGTAGCTTTGGAAGGGTCGGAATAGTAGCGGGAAGTAGAGGCATGGTAGGGGCTTCTTATCTATCGACAATGGCCGCCCTTAGGACTGGGAGTGGTCTGGTATATTCCATCGTTCCAAGAGGAATAGAGGATATACTGTCCATTAAATTGGTGGAGGCCATAATTAAATCCGTGGAGGATGGTGGGCGAGGTCATTTCACTATGGACTCCTATGAGGAGCTGAGGGATATATTCCGTGATATGGATGTACTGGCTATAGGGCCCGGTATGGGGGTAGATGAGGATAGGGTGGAACTGGTGGGCCGGCTCCTGATGGATTATGAGGGTCCGATAGTATTGGATGCCGATGGTATAAACTGCCTATCCAAGGGGAATATATCTTCCATATTAGCCAATAGGGATGGGAAGACCGTGATCACCCCCCACCTTGGGGAACTATCCAGGTTGTTAGATATGGACCTGGCGGATATAAGGGAGGACTTGGTAGGTCATGTTAGAAATATAGCCCAGAAACATGATATAATAGTGGTAGTTAAAGGGGCCAATACCATGGTCGCAGATGGGGATGGAAGGCTCTATACCAATACCACGGGGAACCCGGGGATGGCTACGGCGGGGAGTGGCGATGTTCTAACGGGTATGATAGCTAGCCTGATAGGGCAGGGGATGGAACCCTATGAAGCTGCGATATCGGGTGTATATTGCCATGGGTTGGCCGGCGATCTAGCCGAAGAGGATAAGGGCCAATACGGTATGATAAGTAGGGATATATTGGAGAACATCCCCTATACTATGGAAATTTTAATAGGACGGGAATAAAAGAAGGACTTTTAAGTTCCATATAGAATATATACATGAATAAAGTGTTTTATATAATATGGGAGGTGGTTTTTTGTATAGTCTAGATGAGACCAGATCTACCTGGGTGGAGATAAACCTAGATAATTTGGCACATAATATAGGTGAGGTGCGAAGGCTGGTAGGAAAGGATGTGCAAGTAACCGCAGTGATGAAGGCAGATGCATACGGGCATGGCGCCATAGAGGCCGCCGAGGTCTTTCTACAGAATGGTGCGGATCGGTTAGCTACGGCCACGTTATCGGAGGCCATGGAACTCAGAAAGGCAAATATAGATGCTCCAATTCTCATAATGGGGCTTACACCTTGGACCCAATACGCCTTGGCCATAGAATATGATATAATACTAACCATATGCGATTATCTAAGTGCTGAGCGATTATCCCAAGAGGCAATCAATGCGAATAAGGAAGCTACTATCCATATAAAGGTGGATAGTGGTATGGGAAGGATTGGTTTTTTACCAAGGGAATCATCGGCAGATGAAATAGTGAAAATATCGAAGTTGCCTAATCTCAACGTAGAGGGTATGTTCACACATTTTGCTACAGCGGATGAGGAGGATAAGACCTATACCAAAGCCCAATATGAGAGATATGTATATATGGTGGAGGCATTGAAGGAGAGGGGATTGGATATACCCATTAATCATGTATCCAATAGTGCAGTCATAATAGATTTTGCTGACTATGGCATGGATATGGTACGTGGTGGTATAGTGATATATGGGCATTGGCCATCGGATGAGGTGAATAAGGGGGTAGCCAATTTGAAGCCGGCCATGACCCTTAAGACCAAGGTAGCCCATATAAAAACAATACCTGTGGGTACGGGAATCAGCTATGGTCAAACATTTACCACGGAAAAGGAGTCCGTAATTGCCACGCTTCCAATAGGATATGCCGATGGTTTTCTGAGGATGGCAGTAGCCGATAGAGAGGTCTCCATAAGGGGTAAGAGAGCATCGGTTGTGGGTAGGATTTGCATGGATCAATGCATGATAGATGTGACCGATATAGATGGAGTCGAAGTTGGGGATGAGGTAGTAATACTAGGATATGGGGAAAACCATCCTACTGTGGAAGAAGTAGCGGGAAAATTGGGTACTATAAATTACGAAATACTTACCATGGTCGGTAGAAGGGTTCCGAGGGTTTATATAATGGATGGTAAAATAGTGAAGATCAAGGATTATCTATTGGAACGGTTCGATGAATCTGAAGATCTATTAATATTGACATAGTGGATGGAATATATATATAATTATAGATGTATATTATCGATAGAATTTTTCAATATTGTCTACTAACTTGGGGGTGCAAACTGAGATGGCGGAAACCAAAAAGATTACTGTCAGCATACCGAATAGTTTGTTAGAAGAGGTTGACCTTATAGTTTCCATTGAAAAGCAGAATAGAAACGAGTTTGTAAAGGAAGCGATGAGGCTATATATTCGGGAGAAAAGGAGGCTCCATATATGTGAGATGTTGAAGTATGGATATATGGAGATGAGCCAGATCAATCTAGCTCTTGCTGAATCGGGTTTAGAACAGGATATGGTGGAATTGGACGTATATGAATCCATCCTCAATGGGCGTGAAAAACCTTGATTGTCAAGAGAGGGGATATATTTTATGCTGATCTAAGCCCCGTAATCGGTTCCGAACAGGGCGGTATAAGGCCTGTTTTGGTGATACAAAATGATATAGGAAATAAATACAGCCCAACCATAATAATAGCAGCTATTACATCTCGGATAGATAAGGCTAAATTGCCCACCCATGTGGAGATCAATGCTCCCGAATATGGTCTGCCCAAGGATTCCGTAGTATTATTGGAGCAGGTAAGGACCATAGATAAGAAGAGGATGCGGGAGAGATTGGGAAAATTTGATGAAGAGATGATGGGGAACGTGGATGAATGCCTAAAGATTAGCTTGGGGTTGGTGGATCTATAGAAAATAAGCATACTGATATGCTTATTTTTTTATATGCGCACTCGGTGCGGTAAAGTAAGGGCATATAGGAAACTTATTGCTGGATTCGAATATGCTATTATCGAGTAGGAGGGAGAGCTATGTATTTTACCGATCCACTACCATCTATTCCAAAGGATATTCATGAAGGATTGGGAAGATGGTCATCGACCAAGAAGCTGATATCATCTGCCCTATTGGCAGTATTGACTTCTATATTACAATCGGCCGGAGGCCTATTGCCCGGGGTAGGACTTTTCATAAGCCCATTCTCCACCATGGCTATATTGGTCTCTACCGTGATCTCCTTGAAGCACGGCATATTCAGCTATATATTGAGCATATTCCTACTGATGCTAATGGAACCAAGCGAACTATTCATATTTCCATTTACAACGGGATTGCTTGGCTTGGGAATTGGTTGGGGACTATATAATTTGAATAGACGTATCGCTGTAATCCTAATGGGTGCGATCACATTATCCATCGGCATCCATATACCCCTATATATTCTAAAATTCCCGGTTTTTGGGCCCCTAGTTTCATCTATACCGGATATGGGGGTGTTGATGCCTATATTCGGCTTTGCTTTACTATATAGTTGGCTATGGCTAGAACTTGGGCTTTATGTTCTACGTAGGCTGGACGGATTTCTATTTTCAGCGTAAAGGAAGAGGAGGGCATCCTTATAGGAACCCTCCTCTTTAAATTATATTCAATTTCTAGGTTTCGAAGTTCTCGTTATCTTCCATATTACTCCCGTGTTAAAGGTAGCACCTTCCGCTGTATATATACCAAAATCGGCGATATAAAGGGCACCATCGAAACCAAAGACTGCATCGATTGGGCGCTCAAGGCCGCCTCCACCTGTTCTTGAGGCTGGAAGGCCAGTGAAATTCCTAGCAAAGGTGGTAACATCTCCATTATTCATATCTATCTGCGATACACGGTGGCCCACATCATATAATGGTCTTCCCCCTGTATTGGTGGGTATGATAGCACCGAATTCGGCTATATATGCATCCCCCACTGGACCGAAGGATGGGTTGTAGTTGAAATTGAATCCCATGGTTGCAGAATGTGGTTGGAAGGTTGTAAATGGTGTTGGAGGTATCATTGGATGTTCGGCCCATAGGAATGTCGGTTGGGGCTCTCCTTCTGGTTTGAATTGAGGCAATGTAACCGGCAATCCCCCAGTATAATCTGGCCATCCATACCAACAACCTGGCTGTATCAATTGGAATTCATCCGGTGAATTGGCTACCGGTCGGCTTCCACGAACATCCATCCCATGGTTAGCGGCAAATAGACGGTTGCAACGATCGAATTGGATCCTAAATGGATTCCGTAATCCCCATGCTATCAATTCTAGATTGGAACCATCGGGATTGGCCCGCATTATACTCCCATTGGCCCTAGTTATTCCATCTATAATTTTATCCGGATAGGATGAAACCCCAAATGGTTAATATGCACCGGTGGTTGCTGTCCTATCGGGAAAATCCTCTAGGAAGGTGGAACTGTTGAAATTCTTCCCCTTCAGCCTGATAGGCCCACCTGGATAATCGTGGAAGAAGGGATGTTCCGGCACCCATGTATTATCCTTTCCAACAACCGCGGTATTGGTAGCGGTACCCTGGCCGTAATACATTTTACCATCTGCCCCGAAAACAACCCTGTTATTATGGTGATCCCCATTGCTGGGCAATCCATCTATTATATCTTCCTTTGTACCATCTGGCCTCACTATTGTGACAAAACGACGGTGGGAAACATATAAATTTCCCTTGTATTCATTAATCCCCGTTAATGGTGGATTAAATCCATCGGAAATAACCTTAAAACGTCCATCCATAAGCTTTAATACCTTACCATTGCCATCGGCGACTCCAGAATCGGCAACTAGCATATCGCCTCCCTTGGTAAACAGTATATTTATGGGAGTCGTTAGCCCTTTGGCAAAGACTTCTATCTTATAACCTGGGGGAAGTGAAACATCCCGGGGGTCTAATTTTCGCCTTGGAGTACTACTCCCCAGCTCCATATCATCTCTATACATACCTATATCTCCCCCTCATCTATTTTGTATAGTTTATTCTAAACCATGGATTTTGGTGACCATTTTGGGGCATTAATGAATAAGGCTAGGGTTATATTGATATAAGGGCATATTGGGTTGCGAGGTATGTACAATTCGAAACTAGGATATAGTATGTTGACATAGGATAGCATCGACCTATAGAAT
>JAAYRM010000005.1 GCA_012518745.1 Tissierellia bacterium | reverse complement strand
TTATGAAGTATGGTGGTTTTTTTTGGCAAGGTACTTAAGATTAATTTGACCGATAGGACTAGTCGGACTGAGGAGCTGGACCAAGAAACGCTAAGAAAGTTTGTGGGTGGTTCCGCGCTAGGTGCCAAGATACTATACGATGAGGTACCCGCGGGGGCGGATCCCCTAGGTCCCGATAATAAGCTTATATATACGGTAGGGCCTATTACCGGAACCAATGCACCCTGCGCAAGTAGATTAAATATTACAACTAAATCCCCTCTAACTGGGGCAATTGGTAATTCATTATCCGGGGGACATTTTCCAGTGGAGATGAAGAAGACGGGTTATGATGCAATAGTAATAGAGGGAAAGGCCGACGAGCCGGTATATGTACTAATAAAAGAAGATAAAGTGGATATAAGGAATGCGAAAAAATATTGGGGTCTGAATACCCAGGATACTCAAAATTATATCAAGGAAGATTTGAACGACCTATCATTGAGGATTTCATGTATAGGTCCAGCTGGAGAAAATATCAGCCTTATGGCATGTATAATGAACGAGGCTAGGGCTGCCGGCCGTAAGGGTGTGGGAGCCGTTATGGGAAGCAAAAACCTTAAAGCCATTGTGGTAAGGGGTGATAAGGAAGTGCCAGTTGTCGATCCCGATAGGTTCCAGGCGGCTATAAGGGAGGTTTTAAAGAATTTAAAGGAAAGTGACTTGGTCTATCCTGTGTTCACCCATACGGGCACCGTATTAGCGGTTGATGGCACGAGCGCCTTAGGGGTTATGCCAGTTAATAATTTTAGGGATACAGGGGTTGTAGATTATTCCAAAACATTGGGCACCAAGGCCTATGCGCAATATGATCAGACCAAGAATCCATGTTATCGCTGTCCGATGAGCTGTACCCAGGTGCGTATGGCCCGGGGAGGCAGGTACGCAGGGATCTCAACGGAGGGACCGGAATTTGAAACCATATACTCCATGGGTTCCGTATTGGGGGTAGACGATCCGGAGTTAGTAATAGCCGCTGATCGCTTATGTGATGAACTGGGGATAGATACCATGTCCTCGGGTGTAGCTATTGCTATGGCTATGGAGCTATATGAGGAGGGGATTTTGACCGAGACCGATGGTTTGGAATTGAGTTTCGGTAATGGAGATATAGTTCTACCACTTTTAAAGATGATGGCCTATAGGGAAGGATTCGCCGAAATATTTGCAGATGGAACCAGAAGGGCAGCTGAACGCTTAGGGGAAAAGGCTAAATACTATGCCATGGAGGTAAAGGGATTGGAATTGCCTGCCTATGATGTAAGGGGATTAAAGGCCCATGGATTAAATTATGCCACCAGTTTTACCGGTGCGGATCATAACAGAGGATATGCCTTCCAAGAGGTCTTTGGCATACCAGTACCCCATGCAGTGGAGCGCCTAGATATCAAGGGTAAGGGAGAATTGACCAAATTCAATCAGGATTTTGCCGGGCTCTATGATATACTGACCATGTGTGAATTCCCAGTGCAGACGGCCTTACCCCATGTGGCCCAAAAGATTGGGGCTGAATTGTTATCGGCCTCTACTGGTTTGGAATTTACGGAAGAGGATGCATGGCAACTAGGTGAACGATTGAATAATATCTGCCGTATGTTCAACATAAGGGAAGGATTCTCTCGTAAAGATGATACCCTCCCAAGGCGCCTAATGGAGGAGCCGATTAAGGAAGGTCTATCGCAAGGCGAGAGGATAAGCCAGGAGGATCTAGATTATATGCTAGATGAATACTATAAGGCAAGGGGATGGGATGAAGAGGGGATTCCCACTCCAGAAAAACTAAGGGAATTGGGCATAGAGGATACCATAGATGCCATACCCGTTACAGTATAATGGTTGAAGTTACGGTAAGGTTTGCCTCTTATCTACAGGAGACTATAGGAGTATCGGAAGAGGGTTGGAGGATGCCCACGGGTTCAGATGTATATGAACTGCTGGACGAATTGATAACATATTATGGCAAGCAATTAGAGGAGATAATATACGATGAGGATGGTAAGCAACGGCCAACCCTACGGATAATCCTCAATGGCTGGGATATCAGGTTTTTGAGTGATGAAAAGCTAGTATTGGGCAATGGGGATATAGTATTGATATTGCCGGGATTGGCAGGTGGATAGATGGGATTCGAGGATAAAAACG
>JAAYRM010000037.1 GCA_012518745.1 Tissierellia bacterium | reverse complement strand
CTAAACTATACTCCTTAGGACTCCTAACATCTATTAAAATATAGGGTCCATCTATATTGCCTTGGTCGATATCATCATAGCTCAATGTTTTGTACATATAATCACCTTATCCATTGGTATTAACCATATATATTATACAGGATTATTACCTCACAGAGTAAAAAAATAATTTTTACCAAAAAAATTTCTATCTGAGTGGTAGTTTTTTGCACCATATATAATGAATTATAGGATCTAATTCTGGTTAATCTAATTCTGAAAGCGAGGTGAAAAAATGACTGTACAGAGTGATCTGCAGCAAGCGATAGCTTCTTGTGAAGCAGCGAAAGGTAGCTATTGTATGATGGCTCAGGCTACAGAGGACCAACAGGCGAAGCATATGTTCGATCAGATGGCTTCTGAGGTAGAGAACCATATTCAGTATCTAAGTGATAGATTGAATTATTTAAATGAAAATAATCCATTAAATAGTTAGTAATACGAAATTGTAGGATAAGGTGGCGTCCTCGGTGCCACCTTTGTATTATGGTGATTGGTATGAAAGTAAAAAAATATAAAATGAAGATTATAAGGATATTGCTAATCGTTATAGCCATATTGTATATAATGTTCTTATATCTAGATATATCCAATATCCGATCATATAGGATATCCACTATTATGAAATTTACAAGCATAATATTGATATCTATAATTTCCTTTCTAGGACAAGAATACTCGTATAATAATAGAGATAGGATCATATTACAAGCGGGATTTTTTATTACAATTTTTGCAGACCTATTCCTATTAATTTTGGATAAAAACTATATAGTAGGAATAGCATTATTTTCAATAGTTCAAATCCTTTATTCTGTCAGATACGGTTTAAATGGAGCGAGGACAACAATCATAGGTTTTTCTATATTATTTTTAAATCTAATCATCGTGCATATCATCACGGGAATTCAATTTCTGATAATAATCTCTATCTATTATTCCATATGCTTACTAATTAGCACCATAAGGGGATTAAAATTATATTTGCATAGATTATATTCCAGTCCGAATAGACATATGATAGCATTGGGTATGATGTTTTTTCTACTCTGTGATATAAATGTAGTATTTTCTTATATAGTAGGAAGAATGGGATGGACGAACATAATCGGTTATGATCTATATAGGATATCATCCGTATCCATATGGCTATTCTATCTTCCATCACAGGTATTATTATGTTTAAGTGGATATCGGTACGAATTGACATGATAAATAAAACATGATACTTTATTAGGGTGACCGACTGGTCGGTCACAATAGCAATAAGCCTAGGAGGATATTGTATGTTATCGAAATTTAGTGTAAAAAGACCTTTTACAATCATAGTTGCAGTAATTATAGTACTTATATTGGGAGCTATTTCATTTACAAATTTGAGTACGGATTTATTACCTAGTATCGATCTACCATATGTAATAGTGATGACTTCCTATCCTGGGGCAAGCCCCGAGGAGGTGGAGATGGTTGTAACTAGGCCAATTGAACAGCTATTGGCAACTACAACCAATATTGAAAATGTAAGCTCCATTTCCAGGGAGAATTCATCAGCTGTAATACTCGAGTTCAATAACGATACCAATATGGATTCGGCCATAATTGAAATAAACGGCAGTTTGGATTTACTCAAACCAAATTGGGATGATAGCATAGGAACACCTATGATAATGCGGTTAAATCCCGATATGTTACCCATAATGGTAGCATCCATTGATGTGAAGGATATGAAGGCATCGGAGATAACAAAATTGGTAAGGGAAGATTTGATGCCAGAATTTGAGAGTATAGCTGGGGTAGCATCCGTGGACGGGACCGGGTTGATCGAGGAGAGCGTAGAGGTATTGATCAATCCAGATAAGATTGAGGAATTGAATCGCAAGGTTTTGAAATCTGTGGATTCGGAACTATATAGGGCCGAGGATGAGCTATTGAAGGCGAAGAAGGAGATAGAAGCAGGCGAAAAACAGCTGAATATAGAGGAAGAAAAACAAGAATCTAAATTGGCAGAGGGCGAGGAAGCTATCTCCATAGCCAAGAAACAGATTGCCTCTGCTGAATTAGAGATGAGATTAGGTGAAAAGGAGTTAAAAGATAAGCAGAAGGAGCTATTAGCGAATAGAGATTTATTAAAAAAAGCGGAAGAATTATTGGATATAAAAAGGTATTTGGAGAGTCTAGGTAAAAATATATCCGATGAACAGCTGAAAAGATTGGAGGCAGTAAATCAAGCCTTAGAATCCTATCCTGAGGAGCATTTAGAATCTATTGATCGGTATATAGGGGAGATAGAGGTTGGATTGACCGAGATATCCAAACAGATATCTAAACTTGAGGGTGAAAAGGCAAAATTGGAGTCCAAGAAAGCGGAGTTGAATGCTCAACAGGGGCAGATCGATATGGGCAGGGCAACTTTAAGGACTGAAATGGATAAGCCTAGGGCCGAGTTAGAATCCGGTAAAGCAATACTGGAACAAAAATTATCCGAGTTGGACTCAGCTAAGGATGATGCATTTAAGAAAGCATCGCTAGATGGGGTTATTACCGAGGAGATGATATCGGGTATATTAGCAGCTCAAAACTTCTCCATGCCAGCGGGATACGTATCCGGAGATAATATGAACTATCTTGTTAAGGTTGGAGATAAGATTGAGGACATAGAAGAATTAAAAAATCTGTTATTATTTGATACGGGTACAAAGGGTGTAGGTAAGATATATTTAGAGGATGTTGCTGATGTAGAGAGTAAGGATAATTCTGAGGAAATATATGCAAAGGTGAATGGAAATGATGCAGCCATACTAATATTCCAAAAACAGAGCAATTACTCTACAGCTGAGGTTTCGGGTAGGGTTAGGGAAAAGATAGAGGAGATAATGAGGGATAATGAAGGGGTGGGTATAACTGCCTTGATGGACCAGGGAATCTATATAGATATGGTTGTTAAATCGGTGCTGAACAACTTGGTCTATGGTGGAATACTGGCCGTAGCCGTATTGATACTATTCCTAAGGGATGTAAAGCCAACATTTATAATAGCATTATCGATTCCCATTAGCATTATATTTGCCATAGCCATGATGTATTTTACCGGTGTTACTATCAACGTCATATCCCTAGCAGGTCTAGCGTTGGGGGTTGGAATGTTGGTGGATAATTCCATAGTCGTTATTGAAAATATATACAGGCTGAGGAGCAAAGGGGTATCGGTTAAGGCTGCAGCAATAGAAGGTGCACGAGAGGTTTCAGGGGCGCTTATGGCCTCTACCATGACGACGGCCGTGGTATTCCTACCCATAGTATTTACGAAGGGAATATCTAGGCAACTATTTGTGGATATGGGCTTGACCATTGCCTATTCCTTATTTGCCAGCTTGTTGGTGGCACTTACATTGGTACCCACCCTAGCATCGGGTATATTGATGGATATGAAGGATAGGCCCCATGGGTTATTCGATAGATTTGTGGATCGATACGAAAGGGTATTGAGATGGTCATTGAAACATAGGGCTATAGTGATAATAACTGTTGTAGCTTTACTCGGGTTGAGTGGTTTTCTAGGGGTGGGAATGGGAACATCTTTTATACCAAAGATGGAGGGCCCGCAGATGTCCATAACCGTGGAGTTGCCCAAGGAGAGCACGCGGGATGATGCTATTGCCATGACAGATACAGTGGTGGATAGGATAATCGATATAGAGGGGATAGAGACCCTGGGGGCTTTCAGCGCTGGCTCCATGGGAGGATTTGGAGGGAACAACTCCAACGGGAATTCAATGTCGATATATGCAATATTGGATGAAAATAAGGAGATCAGCAATGCGGAGATTGAAGAGCGCATAAGGAAGGCAACCGAAGATCTCGACTGTATTATCAATACCGATACATCTACAATGGATATGACTGCCTTAGCCGGAACTGGTATAGAGGTAGTCATAAAGGGTAGGGAAATAGATAGGCTACGAGCAATTTCTATGGATATAGAGGAGATGCTTGAGGAAACCAAAGGAACGGTAGAGGTATCAAGTGGAGCGGATGAAAGCGTATTGGAAATGAGGATTATTGTAGATAAGAACAAGGCGATGGGGGAAGGTTTGACCTCTGCCCAGGTCTTTTCAAAAATAAATTCCCTATTATCCGAGGGGAAATCCGCAACTACACTTACGGTCGACAACAAGGATTATCCGGTAATAGTGGTGGATGGAGAAAATTACAATATAACTAAGGATGATTTAGAAAAGCTATCTATAGAATTTGATAAGGATGGGGAGCAGGCTGCCATCGATTTGGGGGATATTGCAACTATAACGGAGGAGTATGGCTTGGCTTCGATCAGAAGGGATTCACAGGAGAGGTATATAACCGTTACAGCCAATATCGATGGGAAGCATAATATCGGTCTGGTAAGCAGGGATTTTGAAAGCAAATTGAATGATTATAATATGCCGGATGGATATAGAGCCGAGATATCAGGGGAGATAGAGATGATCGATGAATCGTTAAGGGATCTATTCTATATGCTGGTTCTAGCTATAGTATTTATCTATCTTATAATGGTGGCTCAATTTCAATCCCTATTATCCCCATTCATCGTGATGTTCACAATACCCCTTGCGTTTACGGGTGGATTTTTGGCCCTGGCTATTACGGGATATGATCTGAGCATAATATCCATGCTAGGTTTTCTGGTATTGAGCGGAGTAGTTGTAAACAACGGAATAGTATTTGTGGACTATACCAACCAACTGAGGGATTCGGGAATCGGCAAGGTGGAATCGCTGATAGAGGCTGGTAGGACTAGGATGCGGCCTATATTGATGACAGCATTTACCACCATACTTGGGCTATCAACCTTATCCTTAGGGGTAGGGATGGGAGCTGAAATGTTACAACCTCTTGCCATAGCTTCCATAGGTGGTTTGACATATGCTACGCTATTGACATTGATATTTGTGCCTATAATGTATGATATCTTTCATAGAGATAGAGGGAATAACATGGAGGATGAAGGTGATATTCGATATGAATGATGCCATATATCGAGAGAAGGAATTGGCAATATTTGATGGGATAATAGATCTCATTAAAAAAGGATCCAATGTCTATTCTATTACGGTTTCGGAAATTGCCAAATCCGCCAATGTGGGCAAGGGTACAATATACGATTATTTCGATACAAAGGAGGAGACTATCTCAAAAGCGATTCTATACAATATAGATAATGAGATAGAGGATGCAAAGGATAGAATAGCCCTAAAGGATGATTTTAAGGGTAGATATTATGAGATGCTAGATATTGTTGCAGAGAATCTTAAAAACAAGTTTTGTACAATAAATATGCTATTATCTGTAGGTGGTTTCCATGAGTTTTATGAGTATTTAGTGAATCAGAGGCATGATATTTCACAGTATATCTATAAGATAGAACAAGAAATAGATAAACTATTGGAAATAGGATTTGAAGAAGGGGTAATAGGTATAGGGGGGAATATATACTACCAAAGGATGGCCATCAAGGGTTCTATATCCGCCTTTATCAGCTATATAAATATGGAGGAATATTGGCAGGGTATAGATATAGATACGGCTATGGATCTATCCTATAAACTAGCAATTAAGGCTCTTAATTGAAGATCCGATTTCAATGATCACAAAGGTTCACATTAGTGTGCCATATTATAGAAAATGCATATGGGTTGGAGGAAAGTTTTTATAATATTAGTCAAAACAATGGGTATATATAGTATGACAGGATATTTATAAAATTATCGTTTGGGGGGATTTGAATGAAAAAGATACTAGTTGCCGTAGACGGTTCTGAGAAATCTAAAAAGGCCCTTGGCAAGGCCAGGGAAATAGGGGAATTATCCAATAGTGATATTACAGTAATAACGGTCATCAATACCTTTGGCAGTCCCTATATTACGGATCCAGAAATCAAGGTGAAGCTGAGCAAGGAGAATGTAGAATATGGGGAAAATATCCTAAAGGACGCTACACAGGTCCTTGAGGGATATTCCGGGGCCGTCCACACCATGTTAAGGGATGGAGATATAGGTGGGGAGATAATGGAGGAAGCCGAAGAAGGGGATTATGATTTAGTGGTGATGGGTAGTAGGGGATTAGGAGCATTTTCAAGAACTTTTCTAGGGAGCGTATCCAATAGGGTTGTAAACCATATTAATAAGTCCATATTGATAGTAAAATAGTAGAAATGCTTTACTATCATAAACATTTATGCTATGCTAGAATATAATAGAATTATAAATAGAATATAAAAACTATGATATGGTAAAGTAGGGCGTTCAAGGTATTACAGAGAGGATTCCAGTGGTGAAAGGGTTCTATACCGAGGATGCTTGAAGTGCGCCAAGGAGTTTTGGGTCGAAAAATAGTAGACCTTAACGGTTGCCCCCGTTATAGGGCTAGAGTATGTTTGTACTTGAATTGAGATAGGACTATGTCCTAAACGGAGTGGAACCGCGAATCTAACCCTTTGCCTCTGTATATTTATATATACATGGGCAAGGGTTTTTTATATATAGAAATGGAGGGAATAAGATGGTATTTAATAATATTTATAGGACCATCGGCAAAACCCCGTTGGTAAAATTGAATAATAGTTCAACGGAGGATATGGCGGATATATTCGTAAAATTGGAGTCGAATAACCCTGGTGGAAGTATTAAGGATAGGGCGGCTTTATATATGATAAAAGCTGCAGAGGAGGAAGGGATCCTAAAGAAAGGTGGAACTATTATAGAGCCTACCAGTGGTAATACCGGTATTGCCTTGGCGATGATTGGAATAGCAAAGGGATATGATGTAATAATAGTTATGCCGGATACCATGAGCATGGAGAGAAAACGCCTGATGGAGGGCTATGGTGCCCAAGTTATATTGACGGAGGGTAGACATGGGATGTCGGCTTCCGTGGAATTAGCTAAGAAGTTATCCCAGGAAAAAGGATACTTCATGCCAAACCAATTTGAAAATCTTAATAATGTGCGAGCCCACTACGAAACCACTGCCGTGGAAATATTAGAAGACACCAGCGGGAAATTGGATGCATTTATAGCTGGGGTTGGAACGGGGGGTACCATAACCGGGGTAGGCAAGAGGCTCAAGGAGATGAATCCAAATATATTGACGGTAGCTGTGGAACCTAAAAAATCAGCATTGTTATCTGGGGGCAGGCCTGATAGCCATGGAATCCAGGGGATAGGTGCCAACTTTATTCCCAAGATATTGGATAGGAATGTTATAGATGAGATTATAGCCGTAGATGATGGGGAGGCCTTTGAACAGGCGAGGCGGCTTGGAAAATTGGAAGGAATTCTATCTGGAATATCATCGGGGGCCAATATGGTTGCTGCAATATCCATTGCTAGGAGGCTGGGCAAGGGGAAAAAGGTGGTAACAGTCCTACCCGATACAGGTGAGAGGTATCTATCTACAGAATTATTTATGAAAGGATGATCATAATGCTTAAATTTATTATAGAGGAAGCTAAAAACATTATGGAAAAGGATCCCGCT
>JAAYRM010000245.1 GCA_012518745.1 Tissierellia bacterium | reverse complement strand
TAATAAGTTTATCTGTGTTGTCTTTCCCGATCCATCGGGGCCTTCAAAGGTAATAAAATATCCCTTCATCCCTATATACTCCTATCTACTATATACATATTCGAAACTTCTTACTATTTATTGTCTAATGGCTATTGAACCTTCTTTTATCAATAGCTCATTTTGACTACACAATGTCATAAGTGAAGAATATTATCATTAAACAGCTACTCCACCACTACATCGATATAGTTTCCCTCGTGTACCCCAAACAGGGTTCCACCCCTTCTATGTATGGATATAAGCTCTTCAATCCCATCCTTTTCTATAAGTTCCCCTGGACAATATCTAGGTATCCCGGGAGGATACGCACCTATGGTACCCACAGATATTCTGCCCTGACTCTCATTAAGGGGAATCTTTTGGGTTTTACTATAAAAAGCCTGTCTAGGCGACATCATTTGTTGGGGAATTTCCCGGGAAATCGACATTGGGAAATGAATATCTGTGTTCTTTTTATATTTTTCTCCAAGGTTTTGACATGCCTGTACTATTTTTTGTAAATATGATCTAGTATCGGCTACAGTACATATAAAAACCCCATACCCATAATCCGACATTTCAATTTGAAGGCCTTCTTCCTCCCTTAAGATCTTCTCAGCTTGATATCCAGTAAGACCTAGTCCCTTAAAATCGAGTACCAAGCGGGTGGGATCTATAGCATGAACCTCTGGCCAAATTGATTTACCTAGACTATCAATCCCAGCATCCGTCTTAAGTAAACTACGCACTTCCCCCAAATTGTTCATTAGGCTATCTAGTAGATCATGCCCTTTCGTTTCCATAATATATCTAGCCCAGTCCAAGGAAGCCATAAGTATATAGGATGGACTGCTTGTTTGGTTTATGGACAGTATTCTTGATACTCTGTCTTTATCCACTCTTTCGCCTTTTAGGTGAAGATAGGCGGTTTGTGTAAATGAAGGAAGAGTCTTATGGGCACTATGAACCCATATATCCGCTCCCAATTCCCCTGCTGAAGAAGGCAATCTAGGGTTAAAAGGGAAATGGGCTCCATGAGCCTCATCTACCAGCAATATCTTATCCTCTTTGTGAACAATTTCGGCAATTTCTTGTACATTAGAACACATTCCAAAATAGTTTGGGCTGACCAGCAGTACCCCCTGGGCATTGGGGTACTGCTCTAGGGCCTCTTTGACCGCCTTAGGGGTTACTTGGGTAACTAACTCCTTATATTTATCATATTCGGGCTGTATATAAATAGGAGAAATATCCCCCATAACCATAGCATTTACTACAGACTTGTGACAGTTGCGAGGCACTATTAGGCTGCTTCCCGGAGGGCAGGCAGCCAATATCATAGCGTGAATCCCACTGGTGGACCCATTTACCAAAAACCAACTATGGTGTGATCCAAAGGCTTTGGAGGCCAACTTTTGAGCATTATGTATTACCCCCTGGGGGTTATGTAAATTATCCAGCCCCGGAACCTCCGTAACATCCATTTGGGCAAGACTATCTAAGAATTCCCGGCAAAACCCCTGGCCTCCTTTATGTCCTGGCATATGATATCTAGTTATATCCTCCTCTATATACTGAAAAAGTCCTTCTACCAATGGCATTTGCTGTTGTACCAAAAAACACCCTCCATACCGGAATATCTGCCTCTATTATCCATTTCCATGACCATGATTATAGCATAATACACGCTTTATTCCTTCTTTATACTTTAAATAATCCTTATGATCTGTCTGCATCTCAATAATTTTTTGCTCACAGTCTATACAAATATTAGTGTTTCTT
>JAAYRM010000244.1 GCA_012518745.1 Tissierellia bacterium | reverse complement strand
TTTAGCTTTATAAGCTTTAAGGATGAGGTCCATACCCACGATATCATAAGGAATTCTATTGCAGCGGGAAAGGAGATTGGAGTACCCATAACCATCCCTAAATCCAGAATAATGGAGGTATCCCAATTGAAGGATTTTGATAAGGAGCTATATCAGGGATTTTATGATATATTAACACCTAAGGATGAGTATAGGAGGATTGTATCCCCGGAATCCATCGACCTCATACTGGTCCCCGGGGTGGCGTTCGACCATAGGGGTTATAGGATCGGTTATGGCGGCGGGTATTATGATACATTCCTTGCTAAAGTAGATAAGGATGTAACTAAGATTGGCCTCTGCTTCAATATACAGATAATCCCGGAGGTTCCAACCGAGTCCCACGATATTCCCGTGGATTATATACTTACCGAGGAGGAACTTATAAGGTGCAAATAGCATAAATACCAGATAAATTCTTCTAATTCCGGATAATAATGATATAATGTAAAATGGTAATATAATTATTTTGATTTAGGAGGTAATTTAATGGTAAGAGCTGTTGGAACTACAGCTAGAGGAATAAGAGCCCCTATAGTAAAAGAAGGGGACGATTTAATAGATATTGTAGTGGACTCTGTTTTGAAAGCGTCTCAATATGAAAACTTTGAATTGAAAGATAGGGATATTATAGGGATTACGGAATCATTGGTAGCAAGAGCCCAGGGTAATTATGCTACTATTGAGGATATTGCTAAGGATATCGAGTCGAAATATAATGATGATATAGGGATTGTATTTCCCATACTCAGTAGGAATAGATTTGCTATCATACTCAAAGGTATTGCTCTGACCGGTAAGAAGATATTTTTATTGCTCAATTACCCTTCCGATGAGGTTGGAAATCAGCTTATGGACCGGGATAGGATGGATGAACTCGATATAAACCCATATAGGGATGTGTTGACGGAGGAAAGATATAGGGAGTTATTTGGAGAACATGTATGCCATCCATTTACCGGCATAGATTATGTCCAATACTATAGGGATTTGGCACAAGATAATGATATTGAGATATACCTTTCCAATAACCCAAAGACCATCTTGGATTATACAAAGGATATATTGGTTGCTAATGTACACAATAGGAAGAGGACTAGGAGGGTATTGGAGAAAGCGGGAGCCAATAGGCTATATGGATTGGAAGACCTATTGAATGAGCCGGTGGAGGAGCATGGCTATAACCCAATGTACGGGTTGCTCGGTTCCAATCTAGCTACGGAAACCAAGGCTAAGCTATTTCCCAGGGATTCCAAGTATTATGTGGATGCGATACAGAAAAAGATGAGGGAGAAAACCGGAAAGATCATCGAGGTCATGGTCTATGGGGATGGTGCATTTAAGGATCCTGCGGGAAGAATATGGGAGTTAGCCGATCCGATAGTATCGCCAGCATATACCCAGGGGCTCGAAGGTACACCCCATGAAATAAAATTAAAATACTTCGTGGATACGGAGCTATCTGATCTAAGTGAAGAAGAGATTGAAAAGGCCATCAGAGAGAAACTTCATGATAAGGATATGAGCACGGATTGTGAGGCGGAGGCTAGTGTTGGAACCACGCCTAGGAAGATAACCGATCTATTGGGAAGCCTCTGTGATTTAACCAGTGGTAGCGGGGATAAGGGAACCCCCATAGTATTGGTGCAGGGATATTTTGATAATTACGCAACGGAGTAGCTTAGCTACTCCGTTTTCTCTAATCTTTTATCTATATATCTATCTAACAGAGTTCTTATCACAGCTGCCACGGGCACTGCAAATAGCATGCCCCATACGCCGAAGAAACCCCCACCTATTAAAATGGATACTATGATCCAAAAGGGTTTCAACCCTACCTGTACCCCTAGTATCTTAGGTCCTAGATATAATCCATCAAATTGCTGTAGTAAAAATATGAATATAATGACCCATAATGCCTTAAATGGGCTATAGAAGAAGGTGATTATTGCAGCCGGTACCATCCCTATAAAGGGACCAAAATATGGAATCATATTGGTTACCCCTACTATCAAGCTGATCAGAAGCGCATACCTCACCCTTAATATCATGCACCCTATGAAGCAGAGCAATCCG
>JAAYRM010000036.1 GCA_012518745.1 Tissierellia bacterium | reverse complement strand
TATAGGAGTATGGAGGAAATAGTAGAAAGACGGTTTATTAGGGGGCTAGAGGAAAAGGCTATGATGGAGGAGAAGCAGATAGATGTGCAGGGTTTGTCTACCCTTCCTAATCTGATAATGGTTGACGGAGGTAAGGGGCAGGTAAATGCGGTACTGAATGTATTGGGAAGATTGGGCCTATCCATTCCAGTATGTGGTCTTGTGAAGGATGATTTTCATAGGACTAGGGGGATCATATATAATGGAAGGGAAATAAGGTTGGACGAGAGCAGTACCGGGTTTAAGCTAATATATAGGATACAGGAAGAAGCCCATAGGTTTGCAATATCCTATCATAGGAGTTTAAGAGGTAAGAAATTATTTAGATCCGAGCTAGATGATATAAAAGGGATAGGGGATAAGCGGAAGAAGGAGTTGCTAAAACATTTTCATACTATTGATAATATCAAGGATGCAGATATCGAGGAGTTGGCGAGTGTAGAGAGCATGAATAGAAGAGTGGCCGAGGAGTTATATAACCATTTTAGGAATAATAGGAGTGGGTGATATCCATGGATTGTATTAATATAGGGGAAGGACAGAAGAATAGCGTTACCTTGGACAGGTTGATAAGGGATCTGGACATGGAGGTAATATACCTAGCGGAAGGTGTGGAGGATGTAAAGATATCGGCGAGCGAATTGAATAGGCCCGGTTTGCAACTGGCGGGCCATTTCAAAAACTTCGCCTATGAGAGGATTCAAATAATAGGTACTATAGAATGGCATTATACCAATAATCTTTCAAAAGATGCGCGTGGATATATGCTTAAAAAGATGTTTTCCTATGATATCCCCGCGTTAGTTGTATCCAGAAACTTGCCCATATTCCCGGAGTTATTGGAATTAGCTAAGGAATATAATAGAACCCTATTAAGGACTGAATTGGCTACTACAAAATATATAAACATATTAATAAACTACCTAGATTATGTTCTAGCCCCGGAAATTGCGATCCATGGGGTATTGGTAGAGGTCTATGGAATGGGCATATTGATTATCGGGAAATCGGGGATTGGCAAAAGTGAGACGGCATTGGAACTGATCAAGAGGGGTCATAGATTGGTGGCTGATGATTCGGTTGCAATTAAGAGGATAGATCGGGCATTGAAGGGCGAGGCACCGGCCGTAATTAGGCATTTTATGGAGGTAAGGGGAATAGGTATATTAAATGTAGAGCGATTATATGGGGTGGGTGCTGTAAAGGATAGTGAATTCATAGATCTAGTAATCGAATTGGAGCGGTGGGATGAGGAAAGGGAGTATGAGAGACTCGGGTTGGATGAAGAATGCGTGGAGATTCTAGGGGTGCAGGTTCCAAGGCTAGTAATTCCAGTTCTACCGGGACGAAATCTAGCAATGATCATAGAAGTAGCCGCTAGGAATACCAGACAGAAGGGGCTTGGATATAATGCAGCTGAGGAATTAGATGGTATGGTTCGAAAAAGGATAGAGCAGAGGAGGGGTGCAGATAGGCCGATTGGGGATTGATTTTTTTGGCTATCCAATTTAGTTGACATTCTAATGGATGTTTATTATACTTGAATTAAAGATGGCTTTGTAGATATATTATGCAAAAATAAGAGCAATGTCTCCGCAAATTGTCATAATATTACCAGCACAATTCCAGTATTATTACTCATTTTACGGGCTAGTATATAGGAAATACATAAGGCCGTGGCAGGGGGATTTGCCTTATATATCTGACATAGTTTGTTTAAAATTAAACATATAAATAATTAAAGGGGGTATACCAATGGCAAGGGTTATGAAAACCATGGATGGAAACACAGCTGCCTCGCACGTGGCATATGCCTTTACAGATGTAGCAGCTATCTACCCAATTACTCCATCATCGGATATGGCAGAATTGGTAGATGAGTGGTCTGCTCATGGTAGAAAGAATATTTTTGATCAGAATGTATTGGTATCTGAATTGCAATCCGAGGCCGGAGCAGCAGGCGCTGTACATGGCTCACTATCAGCTGGAGCATTGACTACTACATTTACAGCTTCTCAGGGATTACTATTGATGATTCCCAATATGTATAAGATCGCAGGGGAATTGCTTCCAGCAGTATTCCATGTAAGTGCAAGGGCTATTGCAGGACATGCGTTGAGCATATTTGGAGATCATCAGGACGTGATGGCGGCAAGACAGACCGGTTTTGCTTTACTGGCTTCCGGAAGCGTGCAAGAGGTTATGGATTTAGCGGGGGTAGCACATCTATCCGCCATTAAGGGGAAGGTACCCTTTGTGCACTTCTTCGACGGATTTAGAACCAGCCATGAGATTCAAAAGATCGAGGTAATGGAATATGAGGATCTAGCGAAATTAGTTGATTATGAGGCTTTAGAAGACTTCAGAAATAGATCGCTAAATCCAGAGCGACCATATACCAAAGGAACAGCACAGAACCCGGATATCTACTTCCAGGCATTGGAAGCTGCAAATCCATATTATGATGAAATTGTAGATATTGTAAATGATTATATGCAGGAGATAAACAAGATAACGGGTAGGGAATATAAACCATTTACCTATTATGGACATCCAGAAGCGGAAAGGGTAATAGTGGCTATGGGTTCAGTAACTGAAACCATAGAGGAGACCATAGATTATTTAATGGAAAAGGGCGAGAAGGTGGGCCTTGTTAAGGTACATCTATATAGACCATTTTCGGATAAATACTTCTTCGATGTAATGCCAGAGACGGTGAAGAAGATCTCAGTACTGGATAGAACGAAGGAAAAAGGTGCAATTGGGGAGCCATTATACCTTGACGTAAAGAGTATATATTATGGAAGGGAAGAGGCACCTATAATAGTGGGCGGACGATTTGGACTAGGTTCTAAGAATACGACCCCATCTCAGATGAAGGCTGTATTCGATAACCTGCTAGAAGAGAATCCGAAGAATAGGTTTACGGTGGGTATAGTGGATGATGTTACCAATACATCCCTAGAGATAAAAGATGAGATTAAGACCGAACCAGAAGGAACTATCAGATGTAAGTTCTGGGGCTTTGGTTCCGATGGTACCGTTGGAGCAAATATGAGTGCAATCAAGATAATCGGTGACGATACCGATATGTATGCACAGGGTTATTTCTCCTATGATAGTAAGAAATCTGGTGGAATTACGGTATCCCACTTGAGATTTGGACATGAGCCTATTAAATCTACCTATCTAATAGAGGAAGCTGATTTCATATCTTGCTCAAAGCAATCCTATGTATACCAATACGATCTATTAGATGGATTGAAGAAGGGTGGCACATTCCTTCTGAACTGTAACTGGGATGAAGAGGAGCTAGGGGAAAACCTTCCGGCTTCACTGAAGAGATATATAGCTGAAAATGATATAGAGTTCTATACGGTAGATGCCACTAAAATAGCAGCTGAAATCGGCCTTGGTGGAAGAACCAATATGGTAATGCAATCCGCATTCTTTAAATTAGCGGAAGTTCTTCCAATAGATGAGGCTGTCAAGCATCTAAAGGATGCCATAGTCAAGCAGTATGGACGATATGGCGATAAGGTAGTTGCCATGAACCATAAGGCAGTAGATAGTGGAATGGAGCAATTGGCCAGAATAGAAGCTCCAGCCGAATGGAAGGAAGAGGTGGCGGATGAGGAAGTAGCAGCTGCAGCTAATGCACCGGAATTTATTACCGATATAGTTATTCCGATGACAAGGCAAAAGGGAGATAAGCTTCCAGTTAGCGCATTTGTTGGCAGGGAAGATGGAACATTCCCACATGGGACGGCCGCATATGAGAAACGTGGTATTGCAGTAGAGATACCCATATGGGAGATAGATAACTGTATCCAATGTAATCAATGTTCATATGTATGTCCTCATGCAGCTATAAGGCCATTCCTACTAGATGAAGAGGAGAAGAAAAATGCTCCTGAGACCTTTGCAACCAAAAAGGCGATAGGTAGGGGACTAGAGGGATTAGAATTCCGTATACAGGTAAGTGCATTGGATTGTACCGGTTGCGGTAATTGCGCCGATATATGTCCATCTAAAAATGCATCTCTAGTCATGAAACCACTTGGGGATCATATTGAGGTAGAATCCGATAATTGGGATTATGCTATAGATAAGGTAGAGCCAAAAGAGGATCTAGTACCCGATACCAATATCAAGGGTAGTCAGTTTAAGCAACCATTGTTAGAATTCTCAGGTGCTTGTGCGGGCTGTGGAGAAACTCCATATGCCAAATTGGTAACACAACTATTTGGGGATAGAATGCTGATAGCAAATGCTACCGGATGTTCATCCATATGGGGAGCAAGTGCACCATCTACGCCATATTGCACCAACAAGGATGGCAAGGGGCCTGCTTGGGCTAACTCATTATTCGAGGATAACGCGGAATATGGATATGGTATGGCTCTAGCTATCAAGAAGATCAGAGAGAAGATAGGACAGCTGATGAGCGAATTTGTTGACCTAGATGTGGATGCAGAATTAAACGAGGTATTCAATGAGTGGTTAGAAGCAAAAGATGATGCGCAGGCATCGAGGGTAGCAACAGGAAAGATACTACCAAAATTAGATAAGGCTGTTTCCGATGAAAAAGGTAGTGCATTGCTAGCAGAGATTGCTAAGCTTCAAGATTATCTAATCAAAAAGTCCGTATGGATATTTGGTGGAGATGGTTGGGCATACGATATAGGATTTGGTGGTTTAGACCATGTATTGGCATCTGGAGAAGATGTGAATGTATTCGTATTCGATACGGAAGTATATTCAAATACGGGTGGTCAGGCGTCTAAGGCAACCCCAACTGCAGCAGTTGCTAAATTTGCGGCATCTGGAAAGCGAATCAAGAAGAAGGATCTGGGCTTGATTGCGACAACCTACGGATATGTCTATGTGGCACAGGTAGCTATGGGTGCAAATATGAATCAATTGCTCAGGGCATTGAGGGAAGCTGAATCCTACGATGGACCATCCCTGATAATAGCATATGCACCATGTATAAACCACGGTATAACAACCGGTATGGGACAGAGCATGGCGCAGATGAAGAAAGCTGTTGATAGTGGCTACTGGCATCTATATAGATTCGATCCAAGGCTTAAGGATGAAGGAAAGAATCCATTCGTATTGGATTCCAAGGAGCCAAAGGAGGATTTCCTAGACTTCATAGATACAGAGGTCAGATATACCTCATTGAAGCGTTCCTTCCCAGATATAGCTGACGAATTATTTGCGGCTGCCAAGGAAGATGCGGATAGTAGGTATGAGAAGTATAGGAAGATGGCGGAAGAGTAAAATATTAGAGTAGGGGCTTACCCCTACTCTTTTTTTATAGCATTAACGGTTTTATTATATAGTAATTGAGATCTTAATGGACATAAAAGATTCCCCTTTCC
This sequence comes from Tissierellia bacterium, assembly GCA_012518745.1. Taxonomy (GTDB): domain Bacteria; phylum Bacillota; class Clostridia; order Tissierellales; family Tepidimicrobiaceae; genus DUNJ01. The sequence continues at coordinate 18,933 of JAAYRM010000036.1, read as the reverse complement.
AGGCCGATACCTGAACATACCGGAAAGGGGAATCCTATTTCCTACTCATTACAGATTGTTTTGGGTATTATTACCTAAGCATAGCATTGATGAACCATAGGTTCTTGCTATAGTATGCAACATAATCTTCAAACATAGCTACGGTTTCGAAATCTCCCTCATCATCTGCAGTGTTTCTAATATTGGTTGCTAACTCCTTCATAGCTTCCATATCTTCCTTCATCATCTCTAGGGATTCCTTCATGGAAAAGTCAGCAGGTGCAACTTCTTTTATTGTAGCCTTTTCTAGGTATTCTGCCATAGTGGATAATGGCATTACATTTTTCATCTTCAACAATTCCGCTACCTCATCAAAATCTTCAAAGAACTGATCATAAGCTTCCTCGGTGAAATCATGGATTTTCAAAAACTTTTCACCTACAACATTCCAATGGATATTGTGAAACTTAACATTTAGCACAGCAAGATTTGATAGGTATTCTTGCAATAAATCAAAGTGTTTCATAATACGCCTCCTCATATTCTTTTCTTTACACTTAGTTATTACCCAATACCTTCCGTTTTTAATCACATATTATGGAGATAATTAAAAAATAAACATAGAATGGGTGGACATGGGGATGGGTGCATCGGCTATTCCGGGGATCTTCCTACCGTTTTTAATAGCCTACCTCGCCAACCGATTTAATAAGAAGAATATGACCTTATTGGCATTATCCATTATGATACCGGGGTTGGTAGCCTTTTCCCTATCTAATTCCTTTTCAATGCTATTGGCATTTAGGTTGATATCCGGCATGGGGGCTATGGGCTGTGGCATTAGGTATGGGGTTTACCCCTATTCCCGTGATAGTCTTCGCTCTACTTCCCGGGCTGGTTGAACCCCATCAAAATAGTTATCTTCATAATGGATATTTATCGTGAATAATTATATAATAGGAGGTGTAGCTTTGAGGAAGATAATTTCCTTTATTTTAATCATATTTATTTTAATATGGTCCTATAATCTGTTTATAGATAATTTTATAAAAATCGATAAGCCGGAGGTGAAACCCTATAAGGGGGTAATAAACATCCTAGATACGCCAATTGAGGAAGGATATAGGCATAGCTATAGAAAGTGGTTACAGGATAGGATTGCTGGCTTTGAAAGGAACAATCCGGGTATATATATGGAGCTGGTCTCCGGGGAGGAAACCCCAGATATAGTCCCGATAACTTTAAACTTTTCGGATTTCAGTCTACTAGAATCCCTAGACGATCATCTAGATGGGGATGAGCGGGAGGGGTTTAAACACCAGGTATTGAAGCCGTTGGCCTATGATAAGGAATTGAAGGCCATACCCATAGCTATGAGCACCTATGTACTATATATCAATTTGGAAAAATTCGATCAGAAGGGGATCATGGCTCCGTTAAATGGCGAATGGACCTATGAGGAATTTATAGATATATTGGGGGAGCTTACATATGTAGACCCAGATGATGAGGTGGATGAATATGGGCTTATGGCTCCTATGGGATTGGGTAATTATCATATATGGGGTATAATACTCTCAGATGGTGCAGAGATGATCAACCCTAGGCGTTTGAGATATAATTTCTACGGGGAAAAGGCTATCAAGGGTCTGGAGAGAGTCATAGATTTACGTAATGAATATGCGGTTGTACCTTCTACCTTTGGAAAGGTGGATAGGGATGCAGCCTGGAAGATGTTCCATGAGGATCAAAATATAGCAGTCTATATTGGGGGTTCCTGGGATATCAGGGCGCTGGATAAATCATATGGGGATGAGGGTGGATTCAATTTCGACATAGCTAGCTACCCTACCGGGGATAAGGGATTACCTATGGTATTGAGCAATGATATAATCTCATATGGTGTAATGAGCGATTCGGATTCCAAAAAAGTGGAGGCCTGCGCTAAATTTCTCAAGTATTTAACAACTGATTCCAGTCAAAGGGAATTGGAGGATGTTGGATTGTTTACGGTAAAGCGGGGAATAGATGATATGTATAATGATAATATGAAGATGAAGAGGATAGAGGAAAGCCTCGCTCATGTTCAATATATACCGTTTGTAGATGATTGGATGGGGATAGAAGCGATTATACATGAGGAGATTAGTAAGGCTATATCTGCGGAAAAGCCCTCGTATGAAGCTATTGAAGAGGCTAAAAACAGAATAGATGAGATAACTGAAAAATAATATAGTAGGAGTGGTACTTTGAACAAGAAGGAATTATATGGGCTATTTAGGGATATGGGACTAGAGGTATTGCAAGATGAACCTATGAAAAGGCATACCTCCTTTGAGATAGGGGGACCGGTGGATATAATGTTAATACCCAGGAGCATAGATGAGATTCTGGAATCTATTCGGTTCTGTAGGGATAGGGGAATCGAATACTTTATAATGGGGAATGGAAGCAATCTATTGGTTAGGGATACGGGCATCCGTGGCGTTGTAATTAAGATCGGCAATGGGTTTGATAGCGTTGAAAGAAGGGGTGATAGGCTATACTGCGAAAGTGGGATATCATTGTCCACCCTTGCTAAGTTTGCACTCGAGGAATCCCTAACAGGCCTGGAATTTGCCAGCGGTATTCCCGGCACGATAGGTGGTGCTATAACTATGAATGCTGGTGCATATGACGGGGAGATGAAGGATATAGTATCCAAGGTGGTGGTTCTGGATGGGGATAATGATGTATTGGAAATAGATGGGGAGGACATGGGTTTTCGATATAGGGGGAGTAGGGTCATAGATGAGGGGCTCATTGTGCTGGGAGTGGAGTTGGAGCTCAGGGAGGATGAATACTCCATCATAAAAGACACCATGGAGGATTTGAATCGGCGAAGGGCCACAAAGCAACCCCAGGAATTTGCCAGCGGTGGAAGTACCTTTAAGAGACCCACCGGATATTATGCCGGTAAGCTTATAGATGATGCCGGATTGAGGGGCCTAAGGCACGGGGATGCACAGGTTTCTGAAAAGCACTGCGGTTTTATAGTGAATAGGGGAAATGCGACCTTTGAAGACGTGATGAATCTAATTGGAACCGTTCAGAAGGTAGTGAGGGATAAATTCGATGTCACTTTGGAGACGGAGATAAGAATAGTTGGGGATTAGAGGGGATTGAGGATGAGGCTCATAGGAGATTATCATACCCATACCATATTTAGCCATGGTAAGGGTAGTATAAGGGATAATGTGGAGGCGGCTAGAGCAAAGGGCTTAAAGCAGATTGCCATATGTGATCACGGGCCTGGGCATAGATTATATGGAGTGGACAAGGAAGCCCTATTCCAGATGAGGAATATAATAGATGAACTGAAAGGGCAATATGATGATATAGATATATTGCTAGGGATAGAGGCTAATGTGATGGATTATGATGGAGGTATAGATGTAGACGATGATATACTGGGTATAATCGATATATTATTATTGGGATTTCATTATGGAATAATACCGAGGGATTGGGATAGTATGCTTAAATTCTTTATCCTCAATCCCCTTTCTAAGATACTTCCACCCATTCGGAAGGATATGATAGGATGGAATACGGGGGCCATCATAAAAGCGATGGATAGGTATCCTATAGATTTAATAACCCATCCAGGTTCTAAGGCCAGGCTAGATATAGAAAGGTTGGCAAGGGCGGCATGTGCTAGGGGAGTTGCCCTAGAGATCAATTCTAGCCATAGCCAGCTATCCATTGAAAATATCAAGATAGCCCTTGAGGAAGAGGTTGAATTCTATATCAATAGCGATGCCCACCATCCATCGGAGGTAGGCGAGGTGGATATAGGGATTGCGAGGGCATTAGAAGCTGGGGTACCCATTGAAAGAATAGTGAATGTAGAATAGAGACAAGGTGGTGGAGCATATGGAATTTGTAATCATTACGGGGATGTCCGGGGCGGGGAAGAGTCAGGCTATGCGGGCATTAGAGGATAGAGGATATTATTGCATGGATAATTTGCCCCCTGCGTTATTGCCTAGGTTCGCCGAGCTATGCTATCAATCCAAGAAAATCATAGAAAAGGTAGCGGTGGTAGCCGATATCAGGGGTGGCATATTCTTCGATGACCTATTTCAGGGACTTGGGGAGCTGGAGGATAGGGGTTTGAAATACAGGATATTATTCCTAGATGCGGATGATAGGGTGCTCATAAAGCGATACAAGGAGTTGAGGAGACCCCACCCGTTAAATCCCCTGGGAAGTATCGTCGATGGAATCGTAGAGGAGAGGAAGTACCTAGAGGAGATCAAGGATAAGGCGAATTATATAATAGATACATCTCAATTGACCATAGGGATGCTCAAGGAGGAAATAAATCAAATATTCATCAAGGGTGAAGAGGCACGCAAGCTGACCATATCAATAGTTTCCTTTGGCTTCAAACATGGTCTGCTATTGGATGCCGATCTGGTATTCGATGTAAGATTCATACCCAATCCATATTATATACCGGAATTGAGGGAACTGACAGGAGAGGATGCCGATGTCAGGGATTATGTATTCAAATGGGAACAGACTGAAACCTTTGTGGAGAAATTGATGGAAATGTTGGATTTTCTAATCCCCTATTATATAAAGGAGGGCAAGACCCAGCTGATAATAGGTATAGGGTGTACTGGGGGCAGGCATAGGTCGGTTGCCATAGCGAATTATATTGAAAATAAACTTGGAGATCAGGGGCATAGGACCATCGTATCCCATAGGGATTATAAATTGTTATAAAGGGGAATGGTTATGAGCATTATATATAGGACAGGGGGAAGGACCCTATGCGATGAACCCAAGATAGTGGTTATCGGTGGGGGGACGGGCCTATCCATATTGTTGAGGGGATTGAAGCGATATACCGCTAATATAACTGCAATTGTAACTGTAGCGGATGATGGCGGAGGCTCTGGGGTATTGAGGGAGGATCTTGGGATGCTGCCACCGGGGGATATCAAATCGTGTATATTGGCCCTAGCAGATATGGAACCCACCATGGAAAAGCTGCTCCAGTATAGGTTTAACGAAGGTATGCTAAAGGGACAGAGCTTTGGAAATCTATTTATAGCGGCCATGAATGAAATCTATGGCAGCTTCGAGATGGCTATAAAGGAGGTTAGCAATGTACTCGCGGTAACTGGCAAGGTGTTGCCTATGACCCTTGAGGATGTAACCCTCTATGCTGAACTGGAGAATGGACAGATTATAGAGGGGGAATCCAATATTCCATTGAGGAGCAGGGAGCTGTCTAGCGGGATCAAAAGGGTATATATAAGACCGGAAAATAGCGATCCGTTGGAAGAAGCAGTTAGGGCTATCGAGATTGCAGATATAATAGTATTGGGGCCGGGAAGTCTATATACCAGTATAGTACCCAATCTATTAGTCAACGGCATAGTGGATATAATATATGAATCCAGGGCTCCGAAGGTCTATATTGCCAATGTAATGACCCAGCCCGGAGAAACCGATGGATACTCGGTATTGGATCATGTGAGGGCAATATTAAGGCATAGTAGGGAGGACCTATTGGATTATGTAATCTTCAACACGGAATGGATCCCCAAGCAGACCCTAGAGAAGTATACCTTGGATGAGTCCGAGCCGGTGGATTTAAACTATATGGATGAGAAGAGCCTGAATCGCAATGGAATCAAATTGATCAAGGAAAGACTGATAGATATAGAGAAGGACTATATTCGGCATAATTCAGCTAAACTGAGCAAATTACTAATGGAGATTGCTATAAAATCCTAGAATATTATATCAAGGCATCAGCTTCGCCTGACCTCATCCAACATTTTGGATATTAAACTTCCAGCAGATCTTTTGGTTAGATTGCCATAATCTATGGTAGCATTCAATTCGTTGGCTAATTTCCTTATGGTCTCTAGTTGCCTTTGGGTAGGGGGCTCCGCTATATTGCTGCTATGGGGCTCATCTGCATCGGCGGTATTTTGATCATGGGAGATCTCCTCATAGGATGTCATTCCCACGTTTGTAAGATCCCTCAATACCCTAGCTTTGGCACGGGTAGAGGCCATTCTGATTATATGGGGGAGTATATTGGAATTCACGGATTGAGGACTAGCATCGCCTAAGTCGGTATAGACCTGATCCTCCGTGGTAGCCGTTGCCCTGCATATTGCTATCATATCGTTATCCTTTGATGGAATTTGAACGAGCTCCACCTCTATAGACTTTAATTTGTTTTGATGGGCTAGATCCAATAGCCCCTCATAGGTAACATAGGACTTTCCTTGCAGATCTATGATAAACTTTTCATGTATACTAGTAGAATTCATTAAATCACCTCATATATATTGTGCATAATAGCACGGAATCTAGCCATGGAAGTTTTGGAAGGGATTCCATATTGCGGATAAGGTGGAAACGGTAAAATTTTTTTAGCATATTTCCACTATTTATAGTATAATAACCCTAATATGGATAGGTCTATAATATATGGATGGCATAGATAATCTTATATTGTTTTAAAATATTTAACTAGGGGCGATATTATGTCCTTTTCATCGCGAACTAAAAATGAACTATCGAGGCTAATTGCCAAGAGTAGATGCTGTTCAATGGCAGAGCTGGCTGCCATTGTGCGTACGAACGGTACCATTCAGATAGATGGATTTAATCAACTGAGTTTAAAATTCAATACGGAAAACGCTGCCACGGCTAGGAAGATATTCATATTGATAAAAACACTATATAATTTAAATGTAGAGGTAAGGATTACTAGGAATAGGAAGCTCAAAAAGAATAATAGCTATTTCATCCTGGTCAATGATATGGATATAGCTAGGAAGATCCTAAACGATGCGGGTTTTATAATATCCGATAATGGGCATCATCTTATTGAACAGAGATTGCCGAATAGCCTGATAGATAATAGATGCTGTAGGAGATCCTATATACGGGGTGCATTCCTAGGGGGAGGTTCCATCAGCAACCCAGATAAGGGCTATCATATTGAATTTGTTACGAATCACGAAGAGCATGCGGAGGATCTGTCCAATATAATAAATTCCTTTGATTTAAATTCCAAGATGGTGGTTAGAAGAGATGACCATGTGGTATATGTAAAGGAAGGAGAGCAGATTGTAGATATATTGAATATAATGGGGGCCCATCAGGCGCTATTGAGGGTTGAAAACATAAGGGCTATGAAGGATGTCAGAAACAATATAAATAGAATAGTGAACTGTGAAACGGCCAATTTGGATAAGACTATAAATGCCTCTATAAGGCAGGTTGAAAATATAGAATATATAGATGGCGTAATTGGATTGGATAAACTCTCAAAAAACCTACAGGAGATAGCAAGGCTAAGATTAAGCCATAGGGAGGCTAGCTTGAAGGAGTTGGGATCAATGCTATCCGTTCCGGTAGGAAAATCCGGTGTAAACTATAGACTTAGAAGAATAGAAGAGATCGCAGAAAGATTGAGAGGAGAGGAAAGTTAGAATGTTGGAAAAAGAGGTAATATTGAATAACGAGGGTGGCTTACATGCAAGGGCTGCGGCCCTATTTGTTCAAGCCGCCAATAGATTTATCAGCAGTATATATGTGGAACTAGATGGGGTTAGAATCGATGGGAAAAGCATCGTTGGGGTAATGTCTCTGGGGGCCTTCCAAGGGGAAAGGATTAAGTTAATAGCGAGGGGCGAGGACGAAAGAGAGGCCCTAGAGGAACTAACCGAACTATTGCAACATGGGCTTGAGGATGTACAAATATAGAGATAAATAAATCCCAGGAAGGGATTTATTTTTTATAGGTCTATCATTCTCTCAATGGCACCTGTTATTAAGGATAGATCTATAACCCTGAAATCATCCAGGACCCTCTCGGTCCAATCAGGAGTAGGTTCGTTATCCATAAATTTTTGGGTGGTAGCAATACTTTCTTCTATCATCCTAAGACTATCCAGATCCAGGGTGCTGCCCTTTTGACCTATCACTATGGACTTATATGGGGTCTCATTGGGTTTTACGCTTCCCGATAAGGGGTGGGTAATAAGCCTATAGCCTTCATGGATCCTATCCCTCACATGGGATAATATATCAAGATAAGTAAAATGCTCGTAGAATTCAACTTCCAGGGTATCTTTATGCTCTTCATATGCATATCTATTGTTTGTAATCAGTATTTTTTTCATATAATAGCCTCCTATGGGACAGAAAAAACCAATATGTCCAGATTTAGATTTAATTTTTATATAGTCAATATTTTTGTATGACCCTTAATCCTTAAATATAGTTTACCATATTCGAGGCCGTAAAAGATACCGGATATAATATATTATATATTTTTGTGGTTACTTAGGATATATTTAGGTTGTGGAGGCTTAGGACATATTTATAAGGATCGGATTCTCCATTTAAGATTTGGTAAATATCACGACCCGGAAAAAATGGTTTATAGGATCGCTTCGCTATAATATATAAACCATACGATTTTTTCCTCAGTCGGATATTTATTGCAAATCTTTCATCAGTCGACCTATATCCTAATAAATATGTTTTTAAACTATGCTATTGATCCATAATTATTTCTGGATACCGGTAACCTTAGGGACATATTTTGGGAGAAAAGCCCTGACTTGTGAGAGATTCGATGAAAGTTCCAACTAAGGAGAAAAACTATTGGCCGCATTTTATAGCGGAGCGATCTTTGCGGCCTGTTTTTCTTCGTGTTGTATAACTTTCCGAATCTCGAACGGAAGGGCGTTCTACCTAAATATGTTCTAAACGACCATAGGGGTTTCCAATATGCTATGAATAACCATGTAGCTACCTAAATAAAAGAGTTTTATTCCCCCAAAACTATGATAGAATTAATATATAGAACACTAGCGGTTATAGAAAGGGTTTTAAAATGAGCTATTGCGATAAATTTATTCATCTACATGTTCATACAGAATATAGCCTATTAGATGGGGCTAGTAGGGTAGCAGATCTATTGGATAGAGCCGTGGAATTGGGAATGGATTCATTGGCAATCACAGACCATGGGGCCATGTTTGGCGTCATAGATTTTTATAAGGAAGCTAAGAAGAGGGGAATAAATCCCATATTGGGCGTGGAGGTCTATGTTGCCATAGATAAGTATACGGAGAGGGAGCCCAAGGATAAGAATCAATACCATCTCGTCCTATTGGCGGAAAACGACAGGGGCTATAGGAATTTGATGAAGATGGTTTCGGAGGCATATATAAATGGATTCTACTATAAGCCCAGGGTGGATCACGATATATTACAGGAATATAGTGAGGGTATAATAGCATTATCTGGCTGCTTAGCCGGTGAAGTGCAAAAATATATATTGGATCGGAACTACGAAGGGGCTAAGGCAATAGCCCTTAAATACAATGCCATATTTGGTCAGGATAATTTCTATTTGGAATTGCAGGATCATGGAATGGAAGAGGAAAGACAGGTAAATGAGCAGTTGATAAGGCTGAGTGAGGAAACGGGCATACCATTGGTAGCTACAAACGATGTCCATTATCTGAGGAGGGAAGATGCGTTAATGCATGATGTTCTCCTATGTATTCAAACGGGAAAGACCGTTGACGAGGAGGAAAGGATGAAGTTCCCCACGGATCAATTCTATTTAAAATCCTATGAGGAGATGGCGGATATATTCGGACATATAGAGGGTGCATTGGAGAATACCGTAAGGATCGCCGAGAGATGTGATGTAACCTTGGATTTTGACACCCTACATCTGCCTGAATATCATGTGCCGGAGGGATATACCAATGGGGAATATCTACGAAAACTATGTCTAGATGGCTTGAGGGCTAGGTATCCATCGATAACCGAAAAGATAATGGATAGGTTTGAATATGAATTGAATACCATAATAGATATGGGATATGTCGATTACTTTCTAATAGTCTGGGATTTCATTAGATTTGCCAAGGAGAACGATATAATGGTAGGGCCTGGAAGGGGTTCCGCCGCAGGCAGTATAGTATCGTATGCCCTAGGCATTATAGATATAGATCCACTGGAATATGATCTATTATTCGAAAGGTTTTTAAATCCAGAAAGGGTTTCCATGCCAGATATAGATATAGATTTCTGCTATGAGAGAAGGGAAGAGGTAATAGATTATGTGGTAGAGAAATATGGGGCCGATAGGGTGGCACAGATAGCCACATTTGGTACTATGGCAGCTCGTGGGGCTATAAGGGATGTTGGTAGGGCTATCAATATGCCCTATGGGGATGTTGACGGTATAGCTAAGCAGATCCCCATGGAGCTAGGTATTACCATAACCAAGGCTCTAGATATCAACAGGGGATTAAAGCAGAGCTACGATTCCGAAACTGAGGTTAAAAGGTTGATAGATCTAGCCATGGCAGTGGAGGGTCTACCCAGACATACATCCACCCATGCGGCTGGGGTGGTTATATCCAAGGAGCCTATCACCACCTATGTGCCATTGGCTAGGAATAATGATGCCATAACCACCCAATTCGATATGGTGGAGTTGGAAGAATTGGGTCTATTGAAGATGGATTTTCTAGGGCTAAGGACCCTTACGGTGATAAGGGATACGATAAATTTAATAGAGCAGAATCATGGGGATAGGATAGATTTTTCTGAATTCGATTATGACGATCCAAAGGTATTAGAGATATTTGCAAAGGGTGAAACCCTGGGGATATTCCAATTCGAAAGTGCGGGGATGAGGCAGTTTTTGAAGGAATTAGAGCCGGATGTATTTGAAAACCTCATAGCCGCCAATTCGCTATTTAGGCCAGGACCTATGAATCAGATCCCCAGATATATTGAGAACAAGAATAACCCGGACAATATACAGTATCTACATCCTAAATTGGAGCCCATATTAGATGTAACCTATGGTTGTATAGTATACCAGGAACAGGTTATGCAGATAGCCAGGGATATCGGTGGATTTACCATGGGCGAGGCGGATCTATTACGCCGTGCTATGGGCGATAAAGACATGGATGTGATGGTAGAGGAGAGAAATAAGTTCATATATGGGGAGACCGATGAGGATGGCGGTATAATTATAGAAGGGGCATATCGAAATGGGGTGGATGAAAGGATTGCCAATCAGATATATGATCTGATGTTGGATTTTGCTAAATATGCATTTAACAAGAGCCATTCCGCTGCATATGCAATAGTTGCCTATAGAACTGCATGGCTTAAATGCTATTATCCAATAGAATTTATGGCAGCCCTTATAAGCAGTGTGATGGGCGATACCAACTCCGTATCGCTATATATACAGGAATGCAAGAGGTTGGGTATAGATATCATGCCACCGGATATAAATGAAAGCTATAAAAAATTTACGGTGGTAGACAATAAGATTAGGTTCGGCCTGATGGCTGTAAAAAATGTAGGCGAAAACTTGATAGAAGCCATTGTAGAGGCTAGACGGGATGGACCATTTAAGAGCTTTACCGATTTTTGTGAAAGGATAGAGAGTATCGATTCAACCGTGATGAATAAGCGGGCGGTGGAGAGCCTTATAAAATGCGGGGCAATGAATAGCCTAGGGGGGAATAGGGCCCAGCTATTGGCTATATTTGAACGGACTATGGATGGGATCCATTCCGACAGAAAGAGGAATATAGAGGGTCAGTTCTCCATGTTTGAAGCGATAGATGCCGATATGCCCGATGATAATTTGCCGGATTTAAACGAGTTTTCACAGAAAAATCTCTTAGCTATGGAAAAGGAGATGCTGGGACTCTATATAAGCGGGCATCCCCTAAAACCCTATGAAAAGGATTTGAAGAGGATATCCACGATTACAACTGCGGAGATATTTCAAATGCAGGAACAGGTGGAGGAGAACCTAGCCGATGATATGGATGGTAGGCGAGTGACCATAGGTGGGATAGTGACCTTGAAACGGAATATGGTAACCAAGAACAACAATATGATGGCCTTTATAACCCTAGAGGATATATATGGGGCCGTGGAATGCATAGTATTTCCTGCGACCTATGATAGATATAATAGCTTGATAGATGAGGATTCATTGATAATAATTGAGGGGAATATAAGCGCAAATGAGGAGGACGAACCCAAGATAATATGCCAAAGGATAACATCATTGGATGAATTCAATAGGGATAAGGTATATCTGAGGATACCAGATAAAGAGGCCATGGCTACCTTCAATGATATAAAGAGGATATTGGGGAGATATAAGGGGGGGACGCCTGTCTATGTATATATTGAGGAGCAGAAAAGGATGATGATGGCCCAAAGGAACCTATGGGTAGATATAGGACAGGAATCCCTGATTGACGAATTGATCAGATTATTAGGCAAGGGGAATGTAAAGGTATCCTAGAATGTGAAATATTATCCCAATAGATAGGATATCGGGTGTAGGCCCGTTGGGGGGATGGCTATGTGGACCACAATATATCTAGCAATGGGATTGGAACGGGCTACAAGGGTGGCAGAAAGGCTTGAGGCCGAAGGATTCATGGTGAAAAAGCAGTTTCTATGGGCCGAAGGGGATACGGAGGTATATGGGATATTGACCCCCGAATTTGAGGCTGATGAGGTGCAGGTGGTATTATTTGATTTAGATATAGTTTAATCTAGTGCAGCATCTTATGAAGAGAGGATGGATATGGGATGAAGACTATAGGAATACTGACTAGCGGTGGAGATGCCCCGGGTATGAATGCGGCAATTAGGTCGGTGGTAAGGACATCGGTATTCAATGGGTTGAAGGTTATGGGGATTGGACATGGCTACAATGGCCTCCTAAGTGGCGAGGTGCGGGAGATGGACATATCCTCTGTGGCAGATATCATCCATAGGGGAGGTACCATGCTAAGAACTGCAAGGTGTGAGGAATTTGAAACAGAGGATGGCCGTAAAAAGGCATTGAATATAATAGAGGTGTTCGGAATAGATGGCCTGATCATCCTAGGAGGGGATGGAACCTTCAGAGGGGCAAAGGATTTGATGGACCTGGGGGTGCCCGTTATATGCATTCCCTGCACGATCGACAATGATATGGGGTATACGGATTATAGTATAGGATTTATGACGGCTATTGAAACCGTCGTGGATGCCATTAGCAAGATAAGGGATACATCTACCTCGCATGGGAGGGCCAATATAGTTGAGGTTATGGGCAGGGATTGTGGAGATATCGCCCTCTATTCGGGTTTGGCGGGGGGTGCAGAGAGCATCATAGTTAGGGAGACCGATATAGGGGTGGATGAGGTTTGCAAGAAGATAATACAGGGAAGGAATAGGGGGAAATTACATCATATAATAGTACTTGCCGAGGGGATCAGGGATCCATATGAGGTATCAGATGAGATTAAGGATAAAACTGGAGCAGAGGTGAGGGTAACCACATTGGGTCATATCCAGAGAGGTGGGACCCCAACATCATTCGATAGAATAATGGCAAGTAATATGGGACATAAGGCGGTGGAATTACTATTGAACAATAGATCCGGCCAGGCCTTGGGGATGAAATGCAACGCAATAATAGATATGAATTTGGAAGAAGCCCTTAAAGTGGAAAAGACATTTGATATAGATATGTATAATATGGCTAGAACACTTTCAATATAAGGTAAAGGAGAGGGATATTATGAAGAAGACAAAGATAGTTTGCACCATAGGGCCAGCCTCGGAGGATGAGTCCATTCTGCGGGAGCTTATATTGAATGGAATGAATGTCGCTAGGCTTAATTTCTCCCATGGGGTACATAGCGAGCATAAGGAAAGGATAGATACGATAAAAAAGGTCAGGGAAGAGCTAGATCTACCCATAGGAATAATGTTGGATACTAGGGGACCTGAGATAAGGATTGGAAGATTTAAGGATGAAGAAATCCGATTGGAGATAGGGGATATCTTTACCTTGACCAGTAGGGATGTTATGGGGGATAAAAATATAGTTACAGTATGCAATCAATCGTTACCTAGGGACGTGGAAAAGGGTAGCAGAATATTGATAGATGATGGGCTAGTCGAGATGATAGTGGAAGAGGTCATAGATGGAACGGATATAAGATGTAGGCTATTGAATAGCGGAGTCCTAAGCGACCGGAAAGGTGTGAATGTACCGGATATCTCTACGGATCTACCCCCGCTTACGGATAAGGATGTTCAGGATATAAAATTTGGAATAGATAACGATGTGGAGTTCATAGCAGCCTCCTTTATCAGGACTGCCGACGATGTATTCACGATAAGAAAGGTATTGGAGCAAAATGGTGGCGAGGATATAGAGATAATTTCCAAGATAGAGAATCAGGAAGGACTGGATAATATCGAGGAGATAATCGATGCCTCCGATGGGATAATGGTGGCTAGGGGGGACCTAGGCGTGGAGATCCTAACCCAGGAGGTACCCTTGGCTCAAAAGAGAATAATTAGAAGCTGTAATATAGCGGGTAAACCCGTAATAACCGCAACCCAGATGCTGGATTCCATGATGAGAAATCCGAGGCCCACTAGGGCAGAGGTAGCCGATGTGGCGAACGCCATATTGGATGGAAGCGATGCGATAATGCTATCCGGTGAAACGGCGGCGGGAAAGCACCCGGTGGAATCGGTTCAGATGATGCATAATATCGCAGTGGAAACCGAGAACTCCACGGATTATATGGGAGCTGCAAGGACCGATATCATATACAAGGATGTATCGACTACCAATGCAATAAGCAGGGCAACCTGTACAACTGCCAGGGATTTAGGGGCAAGTGCTATAATAACCGCAACATCTTCGGGATATACATCGAGGGCCATATCTAAATTCAAGCCCAATGTTCCCATAATAGCTGCCACCACTAGGCCAAAGGTCACCAGGAAGCTATCTCTAGTATGGGGAGTATATCCGGTGATAGCTGGAAGGAGCAATACCACAGATGAGGTTGTAGATGCATCTATTGACTCAGCCCTAGAGCGGGGCTATGTAAGGGAAGGAGATCTAGTCGTGATGACGGCAGGTATTCCGGTAGGGGTAACCGGGACCACCAATCTGATAAAGGTTCATACCGTAGGAAAGGTATTGGCGAGAGGGATAGGGATTGGCAAGGGATCCGTATCCGGAAGGGTATGTATAGGGAGTAGCCGGGAGGAATTGGAGGGCAAATTTGAGGAAGGGAATATCCTAGTAGGTGAATTTACGGATAGATATATGGTAGAATATATGGAGCAGGCTGCAGCCATAGTAGTGGAACGGGGGGGCCTAACCTCTCATGCTGCAATAGTGGGATTGAATTATCATAAGCCTACCATAGTGGGTGTAGGGGATGTGACTAATATACTGAAGGATGGCGAAATGATCACGGTAGATGCCACTGGTGGACGTATATATAAAGGCGAGGCAAGGGTATTGTAAAGGTAATTATATCGAATATATAAGGGGGCATTATGGATGGAAAGACGAATCCTAGGGAGGACTAATTTCGAGGTATCGGTAATAGGATTTGGAGGAATCCCCATACAGAGGGTGGATAAGGATATGGCCATCCAATTGATTGGGGAAGCCAAGAGAGCTGGGATGAATTTTATAGATACCGCTAGGGGCTATACCATAAGCGAATCGCTAATAGGATATGGGCTGGAACGCTGGGGTAGGGAAAATTTCATACTGGCTACCAAATCCATGAAAAGGGATTATGATGGGATAATGGAGGAGTTGAATATAAGCCTCAGGGACTTGAGGACCGATTATATAGATCTATATCAGTTTCATAATGTGAGAACCTTCGAAGAATTGGATATGATAATGGCCGATAATGGGGCTTTAAAGGCGATGAAGGAAGCAAAGAAAAAGGGCATTATCGGGGAATTTGGAATTACTGGGCATAATGTCGATGTAATGGAGAAGGCCCTAGAGACCGGTGAATTCGCCACGATTCAATTCCCATATAATTCGGTGGAAAAACAGGCAGAGGATATGTTTAAGAGGGCCAAGGATCTCAATATAGGGGTTATCGTTATGAAGCCTCTAGCCGGAGGGGCTTTGGGCAATGCATCCCTTTCGTTGAAATTCATAGCTAACAACCCCAATGTGACATCGGTTATTCCAGGAATGGAAAGCGTGGAGCAGATAAGGGAAAATAGTAGGATAGGATATGATTTGGAGCCTTTAAATGAAGAGGAGATGGAGATATTACGCAAAGAGGCGGAGGAGCTGGGAACGGAATTCTGCAGAAGATGTGGATATTGTCTACCCTGTCCCCAGGGAATCGATATACCCATCCAGTTTCTAATGGAGGGATACTATACCAGGTATAATCTGAAGGATTGGGCTAAGGAGAGGTATATGGGGATGGATGTAAATGCTGCCGATTGCATTGAATGTGCCGAATGTGAATCCAAATGTCCCTACGACCTACCCATAATTAAGATGTTAAAAAAGGTTGAAAACGTCCTAGGATAGTATAAATATGGTAAAGATGGACAAGATATATAGTAGGGTGAGGGGTACTGGTT
Organism: Tissierellia bacterium; assembly: GCA_012518745.1. GTDB lineage: Bacteria > Bacillota > Clostridia > Tissierellales > Tepidimicrobiaceae > DUNJ01. The sequence continues at coordinate 2,427 of JAAYRM010000036.1, read as the reverse complement.
TGGATAGGGCACTATATGTGCCCTATTTTTTTGAGCAATACCGCCATTTAATATATCATTTGGTTGATAGATACTATAAGATAAATCTATGAAACAATGGGGCTGGGGGGGTATATATGGAGGATAGGGTGCATGAATACATAGATGATCTATTCTTAGATATGGATACTACTGGGGAACTAGGGATGCTAAAGGAGGAGATAGAGACCAATCTATTACAGCGGACTAGATACCATATTGAGAATGGGCATGACGAAGAAGGGGCATTTGATAAGGCCCTTTCGGACCTGGGTGATATAGATAAATTGGTAGAAGATCTTGGAAAAGCTGCCAAACAGGGGTTGGATGAGGGTGCATATAGAAGGCAATTATTTGGTAGGGAATATGTAATGGGATATATGTTAATTGCCAATATAGTGCTATTCGGAATCATGGTTTCGGCTATAGCATATTCTGACCCCGGAAATCTGCTGAAGGTAATGGGGATTGGAATAGGATCGATAATTCTATTGTTGGGATTCTTGATATACCTAGGATTGATACAGGAGACCATATATAGCCATGGTATGAAGAGGATTAGAGCCTTGGGGTATAGCATGGTAGTTATGGGGCTCATGCTTGGATCTACACTATCCTTCTATTCATATCTATCTAGCAATGGCATGCATAGGATAATTGGAATCTTTTCCATATCTATCATTCCCCCGATATTGATATATAGATATCTGATAGGAACTGAGGAAAGCAAAGTCAAGCTGGCTTGGTTAGATAGCGGATGGCAGAAGCGGTTATTGAAATATCATTTAAATTCTAGGGTTAATATAATATTAAGGAATGTTATGGGGATTCTATGGGCATTTAGCATTGGAACAATCGCTCTAGTTGGATGGAAATTTGGATGGAAGTACGCATGGATACCGTTGATTATAGTCGGTATAATACAAGCTGTTATTAAATCCATATTCGACCTGGGGAGGAGATAAGGAAGACAACCTTTAGATATGAGGAAGATAACCTTTATATGTAGATAATAATATCGGTATAAAGGGGTAAGAAGATATATAGAGAGACAAACCCGGTATATGCTGTAGAGTCGATCATTTTGAGGGGGGATGGGTTTGAGTTTAAGATCAAAACTTACGTATATAGTAGTTATCCTAGGTATCGTAGCTATAATGATATCCACCTATTTTATGGCCGGATATAACCGAAGGATACTTATCGATGATACATTGGAGAATAATAAGGCTATTTCGTCAGCTATTTCTATCAGCATCGATAACTATCTATCTGAATTGGTTAATACGACAAAAACATTGGCCTCAACTCCCTTTATCAAGGAATATGTAAGGGAGAACGGGAGGCGGTTTGAATCATTAAATCAAGAGGATAGGGATATTAGAATTGGAGAATTAAACGAAAAATGGGTAACGACCAATGATTTAAACGATACCTTTATACAGGATTACATATCAAACCCTGCCGCCAAATATTTAAGGGAACAGTTTAAGGTAATCCCCAATCTATATGGAGAAATATTTATAACGGATAGATATGGAGGGTTGGTCGCCTCCACAACAAAACTGACTACATTCTCACATGGATACAAGGAATGGTGGCTAGCAAGTTATAATGATGGCAAAGGGGAAGTATTTTTTGATGATAGGGGTTATGACTCGAGTGTGGGGGATTTTGTATTGGGAGTGGTTGTGCCGATATATGATGATGGTGAGGTTATTGGGATATTGAAGAGTAATATGAAGATATTTAGCCTGTTTAATGAAACAATTAAGGATTATTACTCCCTATATGAACCTGGACTAATAAGGATTGCAAGAACTGATGGTAAGGTATTATTGGAACCGGATAAACAACCATTATCCACGAGAATTGAAGAAGGACTCCTATCCGATATCGGAAAGGATATGGAATCAAAAATCTACAGGGACGAAAACGATGGGGAAATGCTATTCAGTGCTAGTCCCATCAAGAGCACAATAAGGTCGACCGATATTGGCTTTGGTGGTAGCCATGAATCCATAGACCATATCCGCGGAAATGCTGGAGACAATTGGATGGTTATACTGACAACCCCTGCAGCAATAATCGATCAGAAGGTATTGAAACTTATAAAGGAATTCCTATTAATAGGTTTTCTCTGTATTGGATTTATAGCAATATTTACGTTATTCTTCGTTAGAAAAATTACAAGAAATATAATTAAATTGGTTGATTTTACAAAAGAAGTTGATTGGAGAAATCTAGACAGACGCATAGAGGTTAGAACAGATGATGAGATTGGCGCATTAGCTAATTCTTTCAACGATATGATAGTTAGACTAAACCGGATGATGGTATCAAGGATGGAGCTCATGGAGGAGATCGATAGAAGGATCGAGGCGGAAAAGAAATTACAGCGCCTATCTG